>CAZCKT010000089.1:0-3147 GCA_964499355.1 uncultured Candidatus Saccharibacteria bacterium
GTATAGTTCTGTTACTCCTGCTGAAAGAAAGACTTATAAAGCAGTGGTCCTTGGTCCGATCCCAAGTACGCCCAATCGCTATTTATTCTCGATTACCGAAATCACTTTTTCTAATGCTTCAACAATACTCGGCGCTTTAACTCGTGCTGCTGCCGATTGTGCATGTCCACCACCTCCCAATGCAGTGGCAAACTCGTTAATTGGGAATGCTTCGTTACATGAACGGAATCGTACAGTGTAGGTGTTTTCTTCTAGTAAATGAGGGTAAATTACGACACCTCGTTGCGCGGTATTTACCATTGAAATCAATATGTTTGTCACATAAGAAGCGGAATCTCCAAGTTTCGTGGTTTCGCAACCTTCTGCAACCATTTCATCTTCAGATATTGTTGTATAGGCAAAGTTCTCGTTCAGTAGTTTTGTGTTACGCATAAAAATTGCGATAATGGGGAGTGTCTTGAGGTCAAATCTCTCCATTGAGTTGGATATTTGCTCAATACTCATAGTGCTGACATCGAGTAGTTCTGTCGCGATTTTTAGAATGGTTGTCTGAGACACAGCACCGTACTTGTACTTGAATCTGTTTGTGTCTCCGATTATTCCATAAAGAAGTAAGTCGGCGACTTTGGGGACTATTGGAACCTGTAACTCCCTGTGGAAAATTATATGAAGATTGCTTGCTGTAGAGGTTGGATCAACGTTAATATACAGGTCAGCTTTTTCATTTTTGTATTCCGCTGGGTGGTGATCAATTACGACAAATGGGATACCTGCTTTTTGAATGTAATCATCAATTTGTTGACTATCGGTTTTGCTCGCAAGATGCATTTGACTGAAATCAAGTGCGATGAGCAAATCAACGCCGTTTTTTTCGAGGTGTTCTAAAATTGAGCCATTGATGACGTCATAATACCCAGGGATAAAATTTAATCCTGCAGGAATACGTTCACCAACTGCAATAACGTTAGTCTTTTTGTAGTGTGTCTTGAGAATACTCTGCATGGCTATTAAAGAGCTGATCGCGTCTGGATCTGCACCTGTATGGCAGATTACCATGATGGTTGAACTTTCTTTTATCAATGAATCTAATTTTGTTATGTTTTCTGTAGCATTCTCCATATCTGTATTGTACTATACATATGCGACCATTTTCTGAACAAAAAGTACTACTCCTGCAGCCATTCCTCAATTATTACGGTGGGGCAGAATACATGCTTGGAGTTGTCGCGAATGAAATCTTTCCGCATGCATCGGTTTTAACGTTCTCGTACCAGGATAAAATTCTTGCGGAAATGGGATTATCCGAAAGTCGGGTTAAAGCCCCTTTTGGTAAAGGTTTTCTTGGAAAAACGTATCGTCAAATGACACCGTTGTATCCGTCACTTGTTGATAATATGAGCTTTGATGAATACGATTTGGTGTTGTCTTTTTCTTATGGATACGTTCATGGTGCAGTAACGAGCCACAACCAATTACACGTATCTTATATCCAAACCCCGATGCGCTTGTTGTGGTTGAATGAAAGTGAATATTATGGATTTAATAAGATTCCATTAGTGAAAAACATCTATCAGAGCATTTTGGCATGGCAACGAGTTTGGGATAGACAAGCCGCAATGCGTCCTGACTATTTATTATCCAATTCGAAAGAAGTTAGCAATAGAGTAAAGACGTTCTGGGGGCGAGAGTCGACAGTCGTGCATCCACCTGTGGACACAGAATTTTACGCACCGAAAAAGCCAGTAAAGAAGGAAGAGTATTTTGTGACTCATTCTCGTTTAGTTCGATATAAAAGAATCGATATTCTAATCGAAGCCTGTAAAGCACAAAAGAAAAAACTTGTAGTTGTTGGCAACGGTCCTGATTATAAAAGACTCAAGCAAGTTGCAGGTGGTTCGACAGATATCACATTTACGGGATATGCAACGCATGAAGAGAAGCGAGATATTTTGCAAAAAGCTCAAGGCTTTTTATTCGCATCTGAAGAAGATTTTGGTATTGCTCCAGTCGAAGCTTTAGCTGCAGGATTGCCAGTTTTAGCGTATGGTAAAGGTGGAATTTTAGAAACGACAACTCCAGACACAGGTATGTACTATAAAGCGCAGACGAGCGATGCTGTTGCGCATCAATTACCACTTTTTGAAAAGTTTGTTCATCAGGTTAATCATGTTGTATTGCAACGACAAGCGGAGAAGTTCTCGAAGCAAAGATTTGTACAGCAATATACAAATGAAATAACTAAAAAAGCTGCAGTTTTTGAAAAGAATGGTCCCCCGACTTTTGTTTGACAGTAGGGAGTAAAACGATATATCATGTAGATATAATAATTTGACTGCCCGTCATAATGGATCAAGCCGATAAATTTTCGCAATTAACACCAGTTTTGGAACTCGTTTACGTTATGTTGACGAATATGTCCAAATATATGGATGTGTACGCAAAGGATATTGAAGCAGAAAAATTGGATCAATATGCTCAATCAAAAGATGCTATTTCAGGCGCAATTAAGAAATTTGATGCTCTATATGGGTTGAAATCACCTGCTTCTGCAGATGTTGATGAAGTCTCATTTGATCAAGATGTTGAACCAGTTTCCTCACCAGTTGCTCCTACACAAACCGATGCTCAACCATACGATTTTGCCTCAGGAAGCGATCCAGAATCATTGAAAAAGGCAAAACAAGCAGTTGACGAACTCAAGACATTATTCGCAGACATGAAGAAGGAAGAGTCTGCAGCACCAATGGAACAAGTTGTGCCACAAGAACAGTCAATGCCAACTTTTGTACCAGCACCAGCCGCTCAGGATATGTCTTCAGGAATGCCAGCATCAACCGAAACCGTTATGCCTCCAGCACCTGTTGCTCCAGCTCCAGCAGTTGAAATACCAACTCCAATGAATACTCCAGCCCCAGCACAAGATGCAGGTGAAATTGACTCAATCTTGGCAGAATTGAAGAAGTTGCAGAACAAAGGTACGACTCAATTGTAATTCGATTAAATGGCAAAAGAGCGAGGAGTCCCTCGTGATTTAGTGTTGAAACCTCTGGTTATTGTTTTGTCGATTGTTTGTTCGGTTTTTCTTGGTGCGATTTTTTTCACTTCCAGCTTGTTTTCGAATAAACCTGGCCAGAGATACATTGACGA
>CAZCKT010000090.1:0-3125 GCA_964499355.1 uncultured Candidatus Saccharibacteria bacterium
CGCATCATATCTGTCTGCAAGCGACCAGTCAAGACCAAACTTTAACTTTTTTATATGCCTCTTCTGTGCAACGTGTATGAATATACGACAGGAACGATGACCATTACAGATAACGTCACCATAAAGATAGGAAAGGCAATTGTTCCAAATAGCAAAGAAAGAACTAGCGCTGTTGCTCCATATTTGAAAGATCTCGCTGCTACGGCATGTGTCATATCCCAGTTTTTTTCACTGTGTAGCGTCCATGGAAGTTTAAATCCAATGGTGTAGTTACTTTTTGTTTGTTTCAACATGACACCTATTGCATAGAAGAGAAGAGCCATTGCGGGGATTATAAAATTCTGGATTGGTAATGAATATCCTAGTGCAGATGCAGTGACGAAAATATACAAGGCTACTATAAATCCAGTCATTGAAACAATAAACCATTGATATGCATTTTCAAATCCCTTAATGTTTGAATGTTTTGGATCAAGCTTAGGTGCCCAATTTAGGAGTAAAGGTAAACCAATACTGAGCACTAAAAACAATACAATATGTGAGCTCTTAGAGAGGTAACCATCAATATCGCCGTTAATATTCCAGTGGCTTGGTACTGTAGCTGGGAGCTTGTTGTATGCTACCGCAGTGATTATCATTGCAAAAACAATAAGTGCTACTGTTAAAAATTTTTGAGTTTTCATATGAAAATTGTACACCCAATGTGTTCAGTTGTTAAATCCAAGTAGCGGTGGCGTGAAGTTTCTAGTACACTTGAGTATGTCCGTTCATGAACTAGAACAATTTTACGATGTTCAATTTCCTAAAATTTACTCGTACTTCTTTTATAAAGTTCTTAATCGTGAAATCGCGGAAGATTTAACAAGTCAAACGTTTTTAAAGTTTGCTCGTTGTATATCTAAACAGGAAATTCCCGAACCAAAAGCATTTCTATTTGGGATAGCGAAGCATGTCATGATTGATTTTCTGAGGACTAAGTATCAAAAGAATGAAACTCCTTTGATTGAAGACGACGAAACACTTGTTGTCGAACCGAGTGATGTTCCAATAATTCATATATTTGATTACTTAGAGAAATTGTTACCAAAATTACCTGAAAAACAGTCGTTAGTTTTGCGATTACGATTTATTGACAGACTGTCTCTTTCTGAAATTGCTGAAAAATTAGGAAAGGATGTTAATTATGTAAGTACGACTCAGAAGAGAGCATTTCAAACGATTAGGAATATTCTCGCGTGTACAGATGCTCCGACTAATATTGTAGGGGAATAGATATGGAAACTAATAAAGTAAATAAAAATCAACCAAGCACTCATGAAGATATGAGCGTTTTGCGTGATTTATTCGAAGAGTCTGCAGCTCCAAGAATAGAGTTTAAGGAAAGCCTGAAAAAACAGGTTGTATCACATATTAAATCTGAATCCCCAGTAAGTAATTTTATTTCTCTTTTTGTTATGAAACTGTCAACATCAACAGTGAGAATTGGAGTACTCGCCGCAGTACTAGTGGTAGGAGTCGGAGCAGTTGTAGCTGATAAACTGTGGCTAAAACCACAAACATTTGCTAATCAAGACGAATTGCTGGCAAAAATTGCGGAAGCTAATCTAGCAGTGAGAAAATCAAATAATGTTGAAAAAGGAGCATCACCAGAATCAACAGGTTCTGATGCGAAGATCAGTAGTTTATATTTTCGCGCACCAGAAGATCGTACCTATAATTACAAAATAACTACAAATTCGTACGAAGCTGGAAAAGCAGCAGCAATTTGTAAACAAATGGTTCCATACGAAGGTGATGTTACTAAAGAAACCTATTCCGAATACTATTCAAACAAAAAGGAAGCATTTCCAAAATATAGTAACTCAATTACGTATACAGATGAAGATATTTACAATTACTTCTTATCATCTGGAACTGAGCAGTGGCAATATCGTGGTGGTAGTTATGCTGTCCATTTAACTAATGTTCAGCAAATGATGCCTCTTGCAACTATGGAAGGTATTCCAGAAAATGTCAAAACGTTAGTTGATCCCGTAAGTAATATCGATGGTTCCCCGGTAGTCATTGCAAAGCCAGAAGAGACAGTTACTGAAATAGCTCCAACTGAACCAATTGTTACCCCAGTTGAAGTAACACCAGTGCCAGTAGATCCAAAAGAGACAATCAAGAATTATTTTGGTGAGAATGTGAAAATTTTAGGTAAACAAACTAAAAATGGAAAGGACGTATACAAGGTGCAATGGTCATTCGAGGCGTCCTGTGACAGCATTCAATCGAATCCTGATCGAACAATTAGCTCAAGTTCTGCGGTATTCGATAAAAAAATTATTGTGGTTGCGTATGCTGATGCAAAAGACTTTTCTATTCAAGAAGAATTATATTATCTTGATGATGTCGCATCTCGAAATCTGTTATACACACATCAACTAGTGCAGACTACAAAAAATGTTAAAGACTTTTCTGAAGTAAAAGATGAATTTACTTTTTCGATTCCAGTTGAAGTTAAAACTGTTGACGCATCTACATTCAATTATGGAGCTGAATATCAGAAAGCAGTACTCGCGTATCTGGCCAAAACTTCTGACAAAGTCGCTTCTTTGCTGGGCTCTTTTAAAGTGCAATCGTTTTCTTCACAATTAGTAACTGTAATTCCTGATGAACAGAGACATCTTATCGATCGAGCGTTTTACTCATCAAAAGATTATGGAGACAAATTGTACCAGGACAGTAAAGATATGTTTGTACCCTATACTGAAATGGGTAAAACATATCCATTTGTAAACGTTTCATATGAAGGTAATAAAACTCTTAATTGGTTATCACTCTCCTTGGTGAAAGGTGATTTATCACCTAAAGAAACAGTTGCAACCTTAGGCGCCGACTCTAGCTTAATCAAGGAAACTGGTTCTATCCAAGTCATAGTTGATGGTGTAAAGAAAACAGCAACACTTCTAGAAACAGAGAGAAAACAACTATCTGGCTCTTCAAGTGGTATAAGTTCAGAAACCGGTACAACTGAAACACTACCTGCACCAGATGATTTTGAAAATCTCTATAAAGAAGTATATGTCGTTATTAACTTTGGTGGGATAACTGGAGTTGTACAAACTAATTACTTGGCTGCA
>CAZCKT010000091.1:0-3125 GCA_964499355.1 uncultured Candidatus Saccharibacteria bacterium
CTCTCTCAGTTTTTCAATATACTGCTGCGAATTTAGACGTTGTGTGATTTCCTCACATGTAGAAATGGTCTGTAAAAGCTTCTGAATAGGTCCGCGTATGGCCTCATTTGTAGAGACACTAAATCCGAACAAAATCTTGCTTTTTTTCTTTCGCTGACGTTTTTTTGCAAATAGTTCAGGTATTCCATGATTATAGTAAGAGAGGTTCTCTATACCAATTGGAAGGGCTGATAACTTTGGGTGCTTCATCATTAGATTTTGAGTCCACCACCTAATAATCTTCTGATCAATGTATTGATGGAAACTTTCATCTATGCATGTGTCACCATTATGTGTTATTAGAACGTAAGGGTTTTTGATCCTTGAGTGAATGCATTCCAAGTATTGACGTATCTGAGACAAAGTCACAAACACGATATCATGTTTTTTAACTGCTCTTGGATCAATCGTTGATTCGGTATCAAAGATATGTGATGCCATCGATCGAAAGCCATCACCTGTAATAAAGGGGGCAGAATCAGGATGTTGATTGTTTGATGTGCGAATCCTAAATCGTCCGATGCCGACTTTCGCAATAAAAAGAAGATTTGAAAGCGATATCGGAAGATTAAAGATCAGCATGAGAAACAACTTTCCAGTCGTGATCGACGTAGTAACTTGCAAATCGCTGCGATAAGTCAAAATTAGCCTTAAACGGATCGACGTGTTCGACCGTAAAATACAGTGCTTCTGGAATCAAATCAACTATTTCTCTGTGTGGGTAGAGTAATCCACACTCGATACTATATCGTCCTGATGTAAGACGAGTTGCGTCAATATCGCACTCAATCACAGTCTCTCCAGGAGCAAATGTGAACAACTTGGTATGAAGATGACCTGAAGAAAACAAAAGTACTGTTCTTTGCGCCTCATCTTTTATAGCGAGCCAAACACCGGTGTTTACAGTGTTGTCTGTTTCTACACGAAGGGTCACTTTACACGGTTTTGAGCCATCAAGCAGTGTTATATTCTTTTTATTGCTCTGATTAATTTGTAGGCCAACAATCTTTGCTGCACACGTGGCTTCTAAAGAGCGAACTCTGTCCGCTAGTGGTGTTCTATTATATTCTTCAGTCCCCAACAGGTAGTGACTAATTACTTTTTCTGTCTTTCCCACCATTTTGACAGTACCTTTTTCCAAGAAAACAGAGCGCTTGCATAACTGTTGCATAACCCCCATATTGTGACTAACAAAAAGAACAGTTCGTCCTTCTCGAGCAATGAGCTCCATCTTTCCCAGACATTTTTTTTGGAATTCAATGTCACCAACTGCCAACACTTCATCAACAAGTAGAATTTCAGACTGTAAATGCGATGCAACAGCAAATGCAAGTCGCATATACATACCTGAGGAATAATGTTTTAAGGGAGAGTCAAGAAATTTTGATACCTCAGCAAATTCAACAATTTCATCAAATTTACTTTGTACCTCAGTACGTTTCATTCCAAGAATTGCACCATTAAGGTAAATGTTCTCTCTTCCGGAAAGCTCCGGATGAAACCCTGTCCCGACTTCAAGTAAGCTCCCAAGTCTGCCACGTAAAGTAACTTGACCCTCTGTGGGTGGAGTAATTCTGCTGAGAATTTTAAGTAGCGTACTTTTACCTGCTCCATTACGGCCAATGATTCCAACAATTTCGCCCTCATCAACAGTAAAATTGACATCATGAAGTGCCCAGAACTCATCTCTCGAGAGTGTGGCTTCTTTTACCGCTTGCACGGGATTCTTAAACAGTGAGGTAATAGAATCACGAAGTGTATAGTAGTACTGCTTCTCACGAAGTTGGTACTTTTTTGATAGATGAGAAATATCAATAACTGGATTCATAGAATATCGGCAAAAAATGCCACCGTTTTACGAAAGTAGACAAGACCGAGAAATAAAATACCAATCGCGGCTATAAATGAAATAGCAATAGAATCTGGATGCACAATCGTTCCTGTCGCTAAAGTTGTTCGGAGTCCATCGATTACACCGGTCATGGGGTTAAGAGACAGAATTCGCTGGTAGGACGGTCTCACAATATTAAGTGGGTAGATGACTGGGGTAATAAACATCATTAGTTGCAAAAAGAATGGAATAATATAGCGTACATCTCGGTATTTAATGTTAATTGAAGCAAGTAGCAATCCCAGACCACAACTCGCGATTATCGTAATGAGTGTTCCAACAACAAACATAAGAATAAATGCAGGGTTCGGCATGATACGAAAAACAATAAAAAGAATAAGTAACATTGCCAGACTAACTGCAAAATCTACAAATGCTGTGACAATTGCTGAAAATGCCAAAATTTCTCTGGGGAAATAGACTTTCTTTACCAGTTGATCATTCTCAATAAACGCATTTGCGGCATGAGACATTCCTGTTGAAAAAAATCCCCAAAACACTAATCCAAGTAGAACAAATATCGGATATGGAAGGTTTTGAGAAGGAATATTTGCAAAATTACCAAAAAAAACTGTAAAAATAATCATGCTCACAAGTGGTTGAAATACTACCCAGGCAATACCTACTGCCGTTTGTTTGTATCGAACTTTTATATCTCTCCAGGAAAAAATATAAAACAGTTCTCGAAATTTCCAAAGTTCCTGCACGTCCAATAAATGCCATTGTGATTTCGGCTGGATTATTATTTCATGATGTGTTCCCATAGTGGAGTCTAAGTATAGCAAGAATTTAGTATGACTGCTTCCAAGCAAATATATCAAATTGATGATCCATATCCCCTCTTTGTAGTCTTTCACGAAGAGGTGATTGTGAGATAAATTCATGATGAAACTGCAATCTATACCCCTTTTTCTCAAATGCTTGTACGACTGATCCTATATTTTGCTTTTTGTTTGCATATGAGTGGTACTCAATGAAAACGGAGGGAATTGTTGTTATTTCTTCAATACAGTGCGGTACAACAACTTGCTCTGCTCCTTCAATGTCCATTTTTAAAAATGTAATTCCTTTAAGGTTTTTAAGAAATTCCCTAAAGTCAATCATATTCACACGTATAGCGGTACTACTCTATGCTATATGCCCGCCATCCGCATGATCACTATCAAAAGGCAATGTTGTCGTTCTATTCCATACT
>CAZCKT010000092.1:0-3119 GCA_964499355.1 uncultured Candidatus Saccharibacteria bacterium
AGTATTGCTACCTTGAAAATTGCTCTGGATGACTAATTTTACAATTCACTTTGTCAGGTCTACAATGAATTTGTAATTTTACTTTCACTTCTATGAAATTCCTTTCGTCTGCGACAATTATTAAATACCTTTTACTCTCGGTAGTTCATATTGTTGTATTCGTTGTTGCAATTTACTTTTGGAATCAGCAAAATACAAAAATTAATACTCTCACAACAGATTTAGCAGCAGCAAAGAGTATACCTCAAGTAGCACCAGCACAAACCTGTAAATATGGAATGTGGGATTTACCAACTGAAACAGCTGGCCAATGGGGAACAAAGCAAACCACAATAGTATTAAGGAATATTGAAGCGATAAAAGATGGTAAAGGCCAAGTTGTTAATTATCAGGATCGAGTTCTTAAGTTGGATACAGTAAAGAAAACATTTAAGTTGGATGTTTCGAATTCAGCAATTGGTGAAGGATTGCTTCTTGAGGGAATGTATGTAGAAAAAAATGGTAAGTATCAACTCTCTTATGAGAAAAACTCCTCATATTCAGGCGTTTTAGAATTTTCTCAAGCATCTCCACAAAGTAACGAGATACTCGTATTTACGGGTACAGCAGATAAATCATATGGTCCGGTCAAAGGAGCTCGTTTTATTACGTATTGGTGGGAATAGTTTGTTAGAGAATTTTATTACTCCAGTAAACGCTAATTAGAATTGTTAGTGCTCCAACTACTTCGGGGAATGAAATGATTTCTTTGTAGAAAAGGACGCCAATGACTAAAGAAAACAAACTTTCGATAAGGAGTATCTGGTTTCCCAACACTACATCAATATGTTCGAACGCATAATTTTCTAAATAGTTGACAAGAATATTAAGAACAGCACCAATTAATAAACCAACAATAACTGGGACGGTAAAGGCAGCAACTGTTGGGAATGATTCCCCTTTTACTATTGCAATTAATAACCCAGAAATAAAGGCGATGAGCATAACAACGGTCGTAATTTCTTGATTGTTCAGCTGTTTAGACAATAGTTTTCTTCCAATTGAGAATCCACCCATTAAAGCAGCAGATACGAGAACATATATTTCTCCGATGCCAAACCCATCAAGTTTCGGAACAAAAGACTTACCCGAGATGAAAACGAGCCCAATGAATGTAGTAAAAACTAAGAATAGAGATTTAGGATCGAATTTACTTTTGAGAAATAGTAATGAATAGAAATAGACAAAAAATCCAATCGTTGAGTAGATAATGGATACATTTAGTAGAGATGCTTTAATTGCGCCAATAGTAATGAAATATACTGCAATCGAGTAGGCGACCGTTCCCATGATTCCAAGAATTAACCAATCTTTTTTAGATGTGCTGTAAATATTTTTCCAAGAAAGTTTTTTTTTGAATATGAGGAGTGAAAGGACAAACCCGATACCAATTCTTAAATAAACTTGCGTCATTGGTTCTAATCCTTCGTTCATTAATCGAGCGGCAATATTCAGTAAAACGTAACCAAATGCGACTATTGCAAGTGAGATAACTGCTTTTGATTTTGTATTCATGCTGAATTGTAATCCGAATTACTGTAGATTGCTAGAATAAGAAACAAGGTGTAATAATCGTACATAAATTAGCAATCCTATTATGAAAAAGTATCAAGTCGTTTTAATAATTGTCGGACTTATTGTAGCTGCGTTATTAACTTGGTATTTTGGTGTTAAACGACCGAACGATATAATAAAATCAATTAATTCGTTTGAATCCTGTGGTAAATACTACCCTGTAATGGAGTCATATCCTGCTCAATGCGTCACACCTGACGGTAGGCACTTTATTCAACCAACGACAACGGGAACGACACAAATTGCGAACCCAGCTTCAACCTATTGTATTGAACATGGTGGCAAGTTAAGCATTATAGAAGAAGAACCAGGAATGGGTGGGCAAGTAGGAATGTGCACGTTACCATCAGGAAAAGTATGTGAAGAATGGACGTTTTTCCGTGGCGAATGTCAGTAACTATTCTGAATAATTTTCAGATGTTATTTTGTTCTCGTTTGTTACTTTTACTAGTAAGCCAATTGCAACCCCAAACAGTAAACCCCCGATATGCGCAAACCAAGCAGTACCACCTTCAGACTGATTTGAAAATAAAGAACCAAATCCACTAAAAAATTGAGTAATTGCCCAGTAAAGAAGAAATGCTTTTGCGGGGATAGCTTGGGTATAGATTCTGCCATAAAAGAATAGTAACGATTTTATCTTGTGATGTGGAAAGTGAATGAGGTAATAGCCAAGTATACCTGCAACAGCGCCACTCGCTCCAAGCATTGGAATAGAAGAAGCTGGATCAACAAGGTACTGTAAAAGAGTTGCAGCTATAGCAGTTCCTATGTAAAAAAGCAGATATTTAAACCATCCGAGTGCATCCTCAACATTATCACCAAAAACCCATAGGAAAAGCATGTTAAAGAAAATGTGCGATATCCCACCATGAAGAAAGGCAGCGCTAATTATTGGAAACCAAGTTGAAATAACGGTGATATCAAATAACGAAGGAGTAAAGGCATAGGTTGATATAAATGCATCCAAATTTGGAGACAGTAATTCGAGAATAAAGACTAAGATATTTATACCAACCAATGTATAAGTCACAAAAGGGATTCGATTAGTTTTTGTATTATCAGCAAACGGAATCATAGTGTATTGTATCGTACTTACTAACTGACAGACAGAACGATTTACGCTACAATCCCCGCATATGGTTCAACAAATTGTCTACTTCGATTTTGATCGGACATTGTTGGATACAGATTCCCTCAAGCAAGAACAAGCTTCACGTGTGGCTAGAATTACACAACTTTCCGTTGATCAGGTAAATGATGGTATGAAAAAATACATTGCTTCGCTAGATACTCATCTGAATTTTAACGTAGAAAGTTATGCAGTATTTCTGGAGAATTTGTATCAGGTTAACCCTGGTGATGTTTTGAAAATATATTTAACAGATTGTAACTACATCGCAGACTTTTTGTTTCCAGAGGTGTTAGGCGTATTAGCCGAATTAAAACGCAGGGGTACGATAATGGGTATTTTTTCTGGTGCGGTCCCAGGTCATCAGAAAATT
>CAZCKT010000093.1:0-3096 GCA_964499355.1 uncultured Candidatus Saccharibacteria bacterium
ATTTGACTCCGAAGAATCATTGAAAGAAACACGTTCTAGAATATTCCAATCAGTCGAAGCAGCATTGAAAATTCAGCCGACGTTTGTACGAGTATTGGAAGTTCGAGATCCGCAACCAGGGATTCCAGCGAAACCAACGTCAATTTTGGCCCAAGATTACAGTGTCAGCAAAAGCTGTAAAAATTGTGGAATTTCGGTCCCTGATTTTGAGCCTCGTGATTTCTCGTTTAATTCTCCTCATGGAGCTTGTGTCGAATGTGGCGGACTTGGTGTTATTAAGAAAATTTCTACTGAAGGAATTATTGATGGAAAACGCTCAATATTAGCAGGTGGCATAATGCCTTATGCAAAAATGCTTGAACGAGATTCTTATTTCAGAAGATTGCTCGAGTTAGTTTGTGAAGATCATTCAATATCTATCCATACACCGGTTAGCATGTTAACCGAAGGAAAATTGGATTTGATCTTGTATGGAACTGGAGATCAGAAGTATAAAGTTACCTATTATTCGAGCCAGGATGGCACAGAACGCTCATTGCACGCAAAATATGAGGGTATTATCCCGAACTTAGAACGACGCTATAAAGAAACCAATTCTGATTTCATTAGAACGGAAATTGAAAAGTTCATGAGTACGGTTACCTGTCCGACGTGTAAAGGAAATCGATTAAAAGATATCGTATTAGCAGTAACAGTCAGCGACAAAAATATTGCAGAACTTTGTGATTTAACGATTAAAGATTTCACCGATGTCGTTGAGAAGTTCCCAAAGAATTTAAATGTTAAGTCGTTAGCAATCGCTCAGCCGGTTGTGAAAGAAATTCTCTTACGATCGCAATTTCTGCTTGATGTCGGACTTGAATATTTAACTGTAAGTCGAACAGCGACGACTCTTTCAGGTGGAGAAGCACAGCGAATTCGTTTAGCGAGTCAGATTGGAACTGGACTTTCAGGCGTTATCTATGTGCTCGATGAACCATCAATCGGACTTCACGCACGAGACCAACACCGATTAATCGCAACACTTAAGCATCTTCGAGATTTAGGAAACACTGTGATTGTTGTTGAACACGATCGAGACACTATGATGA
This sequence comes from uncultured Candidatus Saccharibacteria bacterium, assembly GCA_964499355.1. Classification (GTDB taxonomy): domain Bacteria; phylum Patescibacteriota; class Dojkabacteria. The sequence continues at coordinate 1,092 of CAZCKT010000093.1, forward strand.
ACGCCGATCTGCTTGTCGACTTCGGAAAAGGAGCAGGTTCTCACGGTGGTGAAATTGTTGCAATGGGAACTCCGGCAGAAGTTATGGCAAACAAAGCATCCATTACTGGGCCATATTTGTCAGGAAAGAAAACAATCGCGAAGGAAGTTGAAAAGTTAGTAGTAGAAAGCTTTGCGAAAAATAAAAAATTGAATACATTTCTAGAAAATAATAGAAAAGCACGACAAGCCGACCGATACTTGGAACTTTCAGGCGCAAAGACTCACAACTTGAAAGATGTTACCGTTAAATTCCCATTAGGAAAATTCGTCTGTGTCACTGGAGTTTCTGGGTCAGGAAAAAGCTCTCTTGTTGTTGAAACATTGTTGCCAGCATTAAAGAAAACGTTAGGATTGAGAACAGATAGCCCAGATACCGAATATCGAAATTTGTATGTTTCTGATGTCGTGGATAAAATGTTGTATATAGATCAGTCCCCAATTGGTCGAACACCTCGAAGTAATCCTGCCACATATACAAAAGTCTTTGATGATATCCGTGAATTGTTTGCGACTACAAAAGACTCAAAAATCAGAGGGTATACTGCAAGTCGATTTAGCTTCAACCTAAAAGGCGGACGATGTGAAGCGTGTAAAGGTGAAGGAAAAATCAAGATTGAAATGCAGTTTATGCCTGATGTGTACATTGATTGTGATGTTTGTCATGGAAAACGATATGTTTCTGAAGTTCTTGATGTCTTGTACAAAGGTAAGAATATTGCCGATGTTCTGGACATGTCCGTTGATGAAGCGACCGCATTCTTCTCAGAAATCTCTATGATACGTGAAAAATTTGAAATGTTGCAGCAAGTTGGATTGGGATACTTAAAACTTGGTGAACCAGCCCCTATGTTGTCCGGTGGAGAAGCACAACGAGTAAAACTCTCCTCAGAACTTGGACGTCGATCGACTGGTAAAACCATCTATATCTTAGATGAACCAACTACAGGGTTGCATTTTGCGGATATCGAAAAACTTGTCGGTGTGTTGAAAACGTTGGTAGCTACAGGAAATAGCGTTATCGTCATTGAACATAACCTCGACTTCATTTTGGAGGCAGATTATTTGATTGATCTTGGTCCAGAAGGGGGAAGCGGTGGTGGTGAAATAGTGGCAACAGGAACTGTTGGGGATATTCGACGAAGTGAACGTAGCTGGACGGGTAAGATGTTAAAGGAATTAGACATTTAATTGCACTAACCATGCCAGGAGAAAGATTTCGAGGCAATTGTGGAAAAGAAGTACAAGTAATTGAGTTGGATCAACTTCAGGTGGAAACGTTAGATTTTGAAGCACTTAGACAATTTGTAGTCGAAAATTTATCTGATGAATGTAAAGATTGTCAGATTCGGGGTGTTTCAGGTGGCTGCGAACCGGAGATGGAGATAGATGATGATACAAGCAATGTAATTTCTGAAAAAAGAAGGTTTTACGCACTTGTGAATTACCTAAAGAAGCGAAGATAAGTAGTTGAAGTGTCCTATAGTTTGATGGTATAATTACTTATGGATTCAGCTCCTCATTGTAGAAATCAAAAATATGAAGAAGTCGTTACAAAAGAACGCGACCCTCATGGCTATATGCGAATGTGGCAATGGCAAATAAAGCAACATGCAATGGCTCGTTTCAAGAAATGTAAGGGTTGTCCTGTTAGGAAGGAATGTGATCCTTTTAGTTTGCGCGATGTGTACGACGGTAATGTACTTTTGAAAAGGATTATTACAATTGAAAAGAATCCTTAGCTTGACTTTCCCAGTACAAAGTGAGAAAATTTATCGATAAACGATAAATTAAAGGCGATCAATATGGATAAATTTTCCAGTAAAGCTCTAAAGTTCTATCTCCGATTCAATCAAGTTGCACTTGGTATTATCGTACTAAGTACGTTTGTAGGATCAAATTGGGGTACCATTCCATCAACAAATTTTTGGGTGACTACTCTTGTTTTTGTATTAAATCTCATGGCT
>CAZCKT010000094.1:0-3073 GCA_964499355.1 uncultured Candidatus Saccharibacteria bacterium
TGACCTTTCTAGTTTGGTTATGATCTTTACCTTAGATGCGTTAATGAACTTGTTAGGGTTAGCAATGGAAGTTCAAAACGTTGGTGCAAAGAAGCCAAATTGGTTAACTTACATCCTAGGATGTGTCGCAGGTATTGTTCCTTGGGTTGTTTTTGGAATTTATGTCTATGGTGCTAGCAAATTTGGTGGTGGAAACATTCCAACGTTCGTATACTGGATTTATGTCAGCATTTTTGTATTCTTTAACAGTTTCGCAATCAATATGATTTTGCAATATAAGAAGATTGGTCCATGGAAAGATTATCTATACGGCGAAAGAGCATATATTATCTTGAGTTTAGTCGCTAAGTCATTACTCGCTTGGCAAGTCTTTGCAGGAACCCTTCGTCCATAAGTCGTAAAACCGGTTAAGTCTCAAAGTGAAGATTGTTTTATAATTTTTTTGCAAACTAAATAAATGCCGGATTACTTCAATTCACCTTAACCAGATTATGAAAAAATTCGGGTGATATAGGTAAAGTTGATTTGCATAGATGTGGCAGATTTGCTTCAGAATAGACTTCGATTCTTATCGTTGTGCAATGCAATCTTCTGTGGGAAGATGAACAATGTCATTCATCCATAAAATTGAATCAGTTCTCTCTGAATTTTCAGTGGATCCTGAAGTAGGGTTATCTTACAAAGATATTGTTGCGAAACAGAAACAATTCGGAAAAAATATTTCGTATATATCAAAACCAAAAGTTCCCATTTTGGTTTTTTTAAGTCAGTTTTCGACACCGCTGATATTTGTTTTGTTACTGATTTCAATACTCTCGATGATTGCTGGTCAGTTTGTTGATGGAGCAATCATATTGGGTATGTTATTGGTAAATGCCTTTGTTGGGACGTTTCAGGAACTGCGAGCTGAGAAATCATTGCGTAGATTATCCGCGTTAATAACTACCTCAGTTCGTGTAAAACGAGACGGAAAAATCATTGTTATTTCAGAACAAGAACTAGTACCAGGAGACATTGTTCATCTAAAGTCTGGAGAAGTTGTCCCTGCTGATATCCGTTTGATTTCTGCACACATGGTAACGGTTAATGAATCAATTCTAACGGGTGAATCCTTACCAGTGCAAAAAGAGGTCATGCACATTGATGATGGTACTCAACCTCAACAACTCAAAGGATCTATTTTCATGGGTACGGCAATTGTTGGTGGTTATTGTATCGGTGTCGTAGTGGCAATTGGAAGAGAAACGTTTTTAGGTAGGACAGTAGATACGCGCGAACAGGCAATTACCCAAACAAAGTTTGAACAAAATTTAACACATTTTTCGAATAATCTTTTCAAATTTGTACTTATTTTTTCAGGTGTAACTGCGATCATCAACATGTTTCTTGATCGTGATTTGATTACATCATTAATGCTTGGGGTCACGCTCGCGTTAGGAATAACACCAGAAATCCTTCCAGTAGTAACTACTATTGCGATGTCGCAGGGGGCATTCGCGCTTGCAAAGAAGAAGGTTATTGTAAGACGGCTTTCCTCGCTGGAAGACTTAGGGAATATTGATATGCTTTGTACTGATAAAACTGGGACTCTAACGACTGGAAAAATAGCCGTAACAGCTGCAAAGGACGCGGAAGGAAAAGAAAATAGGATGATTTTAACCACAGCGTATTTATGTGCTGCATCGTTTCCTCAGTTGTCAGATAAGTTAACTGATAACCCTCTTGATCTCGCAATAGCGCAACATTTAACTGACCAAGAACGAATTCAGGCAAGCTCAGCACTTGTTGTTGATGATAGTGATTTCGATTTCGTTGCCAAAAGAATGATTACTTTAGTTGATGTCGGAGACAAACGATTTTTAATCCGGAAAGGTGCTACCGAATTGCTGCTACATCACTGTTCGTATTTCTTGAGAAATGGAAAAAAGATGAAATTAACTCAACTTAAGAAACAGAATATTTTATCCATGATCGCGGAATACGAAGATAAAGGACTTCGAGTAATTTCTGTCGCTCGAGAAGTTGTCTCAAAGCATGTTGAACAAGCAAAGGATTCTAATTCAATGACCTATGTTGGGTTTATTATACTTGAAGACCCACCAAGATTTGGAGTTGCAGAAGAACTAGAACATTTACGAAAAGAGTATATTTCTACAAAAATTATCACGGGTGATAGTGAAAGAGTTACCTTGAGAATTGCAAAAATGGTTGGACTCCCAGTTGATAAGGATTGTTTGGTCTCAGGAGAAACCCTCGAGCAAATGTCCGAGGCCGAATTTAATAAATTTGTTGTAGAAAAGGAGTATTTTGTTAGAACAACGCCAGAGCAAAAGTTACGAATTATTCAGCAACTTAGAGCAGTTGGACATACCGTAGCTTATATGGGAGACGGTATTAACGATGTTGGTGCAATTCGAGCTGCCGATGTTGGCATTTCTGTTGATTCAGCGTCACCAGTGACTAAAGATGTTTCCGACGTGATTCTTCTTGAAAAAGATTTATCGGCTTTAAGTATTGCTGTGAGACAAGGGAGAATAACTTTTGCAAATACGTTGAAGTTTATTCTTAACACTATGAGTTCAAGCTTTGGAAATGTGATTACTGCAGCTGCAGCTTCTTTCTTTTTACCATTTATTCCATTGTTACCAAAACAATTGCTATTGATCGATTCTCTATCTGATGGGCAACATTTAGCATTTGCGACTGATAATGTAGATAACAGTCAATTACGAAAACCAAAGATTTGGGATAACAAATTCATTTTGCGATTCATTTTAATTTTCGGGACATTGAGTACTGTCTTCGACTTTGTTCATATCGGAATATTTTCAAGTATTAGTCGGGAACCAGCACTTTTTAGAACATTGTGGTTTGTGGAATCTGTTTTAACTGAAATGTTAGCGACTTTCTCTATTCGAACACAGGGTGGAATGTTTAAATCGAAACCAAGTACAATGCTTTTTGTTATGACAATGCTATCGATGACTTTAGCAATAATAATCCCAGCAATACCGAAGTTCTCGGGATGGTTAGGCTTCACGCCATTGAAGATTTGGCAGTATGTTGTTGTGGC
>CAZCKT010000095.1:0-3064 GCA_964499355.1 uncultured Candidatus Saccharibacteria bacterium
AATTTACTTGATTAATACTATACCCCACAGTGATTGGAGCTATTATATTAAAAATACCATTAACACCATGCGAAAAACTGTAGTACTTACTTCGAGAATCCTCTGGGAGTCCAGATAGTTCAACAAAATTTGCCGATGCCCAATACAATCCTTCACCTAATCCCCTTAGCAACGATACAATTATGAAAGAAACAGCACCTATATTAACCAAGTAAATCCCAACCAAACCGGTAATAATTAACATGATAAAGCTCAGTCTCATATTTCGTTCTGCTCCGACTTTTTTCATCAACACAGAACCAAGCATAATACCGAAATAAATAGTCACTAAAGTCAACACAATGTTGTATACGACTTGTTGAACTTCCCCACTTTCTTTGAATACATAGGTCATGTAGAACGCATCGAAAATGTATATTCCCCAGTCATAAAATGTTCGTGCAAAGAAATATTGTTTCGTTACGGAAAGTTTTCTAAACAAATTGACCAAATTCTGCATGTCGAATTTTAGCACTTTCCCAACATGAAACACACTTACCGCAATCAACTACTGTGGACCTACGTAGATAACAAAATATTTCGTCATAATTATTCCCGTTTCAATATCTTGAAATTTCATTACATATGCATATTGCCGATTGCGCGGTAACAAATAGTTGGTTTTTGCAAATCGAGTTGTAGAATTTATTATTCTCTCCGTATATCCTTGATTACCTTTTTTCACATAATCATAAAGGAACAGCTGCAATATTCTTAACTTCTTTGGATCAAAATTCTTAACATACAGTGTATCGCCTCGATACAAGTCACTTGCCGTAGTTGTTTTACCATATCTATACCGCCCGAATGTGAAGTATACATTTTGCAACGAAATAGGAATTGTGGGGGTGGGGGTTGGGGTTGGTGTAGGTGCTACAGTACTCGTAGGTGATATTGTAATAGTTGGTTGAACCGTAACCGACGCTGTAGGCGTTACACTAAGGGTTGCCTGAGCTACGACTTCATGCGCTCCAATGTCGGGAACCCCACCAAGCGAGCGTAGCACACCAAACCCATCATGCGTCACCAAGTTGGCAGCTGCATTAACTGCTTTAGAATTTCCCATAATCTTAAAGGAATTCTTATCCGAATATACAGGTGACGTGCCTAATGGATTTATCCCAATTACATCTCCCACCCCTTTCACTGTGGCACCTGGATCATAATCGACCCAATAATTATTTTTAAAAGTAATGCCTTGAGGATTGGGGACCTTAGCTAATTTACCATTTTGCTGCTGAAATATATTGTTAGCCACTATACTACCAGTAGTATAAGGTGAATAATTAATCGAAAGTGCAGAATCTGTGCTATTCATAACAGTATTATTCAACACTGACACTTTGATAAATCCACCGGTTGGTTCTTCTGTGCCGTAATAATATGAAATCCCCTTAGAACAACCGGTAATAAAATTATTTCTGACGATATTATCGTGAAAAACCATCCCCCAACCAGGAAAACTCTCTACTCCAAACGAAATTCCAGAAGCTGGTGCACCAGAACGATAGTATCCTGCATCCGAAGTACATGCAATAATATTTCGTTCTGCTTGGACATTGTTCGTATTATCAATATAAAGATTTACCGAGTAATTATCATACATTAAATTGTCTGTAATACTCACATTTGTACCGCGTACTCCCATTCCTTCGCCATAATTCTTATAAATTTTATTATTCTTTACGATAACATTATCTGCTTCACGAATTTTTAGTGCAGATCCCCAGCCACCAGACCAAGTTTTTGCTTTATTTTCAATTGTTGAATTATAAATTGTATGCGAGTCCACAGTTATATAAGTCCCCGTAACTTGCGTACCATGACTTGTACAACCCGTAATGATCATATTTTTTGATTCTATATGTGAGCCACTCAATAATTCACAGATACTACTCGCATTTTTAACAGTTAAACCAGAAATATTGACATAAGAACCTGCGATTGCAACTGCTGGTGTAAACGCATAGGCTGCATCTATTATTGGTTGCTGACCTGGTACAGGACCAACAGTTACTGGAAATGCTGCGGTACCTACAGTTGTTACGCGAAGCTTCTCGTTATAAGTTCCTCCAAAAAGCAATAATGTATCCCCAGGTTGTAACTTATTTGTAGCATACGTTAAAGTCTTAAAAGGCGAAGAGATTGAACCAGTATTTGAATCGTTTCCTGTGGGTGACACATAGTATACAGTTCCAACCGAAACAGCAGAAGTGTTTTCATTTAAAGATTTTTCACGATTCCACCAATACATTATCCCGGCGATTATTAGTATTTGAATCAAAACAATGAGGACAACTATCAATTTTTTAGTTTTATTCATAGCGAATGTTTACATTATTAAATAATATAACATGTCAACTGGAGAGAATCGACCAACTTAACTATATCTCAAATTCTTGATATAATTCGTTACTATGGTGGCTGTAGCTCAGTGGTAGAGCGCCTGTCTGTGGAACAGGTGGTCGTGGGTTCAAATCCCATCAGCCACCCCAAGTGTTAGATTCTAAATCCATTTTCTAAGTATATGTTTAACTTTGGTGGCAGTGAACGGACAAGGAGTGAAGTTGCAAAATCAATACTTTCAGAAAAAAAACTGAACTGGGACGATATTTCAACTTACAAAAAATATCTCCAAATAGATGCGACTGTACTTGTATCGTGTTGGGATGGGATTGGCAGATCAACTGACATGAGTAAAGATCTTGACTTAGACCATATTACAGCTTTAAAGATTGAATCTGGACTGTCTGGTTTGGTTAATCGGGATTGGGAAACAGAAATTCTTCCAATTCTTGACGCAATGTGCGATTACAAATTCGTTGTTTTTACACTTCACCACCTCGGTGAGTTGAACAAATCTGCAGCTGTCATTAACTACCTACGAGCCAAAATGGGTGATCGCTTTATTATAGAGGAAAATAGCGTAAGAGTGATCGAAAATATCAGGCAGTATTAGTCTACTTCAATTTTAGGTGATCTACCTCCTCTTCCTCTTCTTCTTTGGCACTTCTTTTTCTGCGCT
>CAZCKT010000096.1:0-2988 GCA_964499355.1 uncultured Candidatus Saccharibacteria bacterium
ATAAATAGTCGAAACAACATCGCTTGGTGTAAGTATTTCTGCTTTTATAAAAGGCTCCTCAAGTAATTTGATCGACTGAAGTGCCGGTAAATCAAAAGCTGATTTGACCTGAATTTGCTCTCCTGTATGAAGGGTAGCGTGGTATTCGACGCTCGGAATAGTTACGACGGTATCTACTAAGAATTCACGTTCCAATCGTTCTTTTGTAATTTCTAAATGGAGTAGTCCAAGAAATCCAACTCGATAACCTTGACCTAAGAGCGGTGAATAATCTTCTAAAATGCTTAAGGAGGCATCGTTTAAGGCTAATTTCTGAATACTTTCTTTTAATTGTAAGTAATCTTCTTTGACTTCTGGAAAGAGTGATGCGAAGACTTTAGGTGTTGGCTTATCAAATCCTGGGATCGCCTTGTCTGTTGCCTTAAGTGAGATAGTATCGCCAATTCTAACTTGTCTGACATCTTTAATACCTGTTGCGACATAGCCGACCATTCCTTCTTCAAGAGCGCCTGATTCAATCATTTTTGGAGAAAAAGTACCAACACTTTTTGCCATGAATTTTGTTTGTGTATTGATGAGTGTGTAGGAGTCTCCTTTGTTGATTGAACCAGAAAAGACTCGAACTGCAGCGATAATTCCTTTATGCTCATCGAAAATCGAGTCAAAAACTAGTGCTTGAGTATTCGGTTCTGCCGCTTTTTTTGGTGCGGGAACTCTTTCGATCATAGCATCTAATATTTCTGCGACACCTTGACCTGTTTTACCCGATGCTAAAACAACTTCATGCCGTTTGAATCCAAGGATTTGTTCGATTTCTTCCAATCGTTCTTCGATTAAATGTTCGCCGACGTCAACTTTATTAAGAACTGGTGTAATTTTTAGGTCAGCTTCCATTGCAAGCAACATATTTGAAATTGTCTGCGCTTGAACACCTTGAGTAACATCGATAAGTAATAGTGCTCCTTCGCAAGCTTTCATAGAACGAGAAACTTCATAGGTGAAGTCTATATGCCCCGGCGTATCGATAAGATTGAGTGTATAACCTTTCCAAGGCATTGTTGCTGGTTGAAGTTTAATGGTGATTCCTCTTTCCTGTTCAATCTCTAAAACGTCGGTAAGTCGGTCTTGTTGCTCGAGTTGACGCTTATGTTGAGTAGAGGTTAGCTCAAGAATACGATCAGTTAATGTCGTTTTGCCGTGATCAATGTGGGCGATAATACAAAAATTACGAATCTTGTCTAATGCAGTCATTACGCGAATTATGCCAAATTATCGAGCTTCCGTAAAGTCTAGGGTAATTGTTACTGGAGTCGCAAGTTTCGTTGTTGGTCTAACAACTAGGCTAATATCTGAAATTGAGCTTGGTGAAAGTACTATTTCAACAGGTGAAACAGTCCCTATATTGTTCACAATTTCGGTCTCTTTCCCATCATATACTAAGCTAATTGATGTATATGAACCGGGGAGTGAATATGTTGGAACAACTGTTAATTTTTTGAATTCAATTGAATCATTTTTTACAGAAGCAATAGGTAATGAATACGTGGATGATTCTAATGGGGTTAATTGGATTGTTGCCGTTGCATCACCTGAAAGATCTGTACTTCCTGAAAGAGTGAAGTTTTGAACGAATGCTAGCTTTGAAGTATCTGCTGGAAAGTATGAAACTTGTTGCATTTTTGTTGAAACACCGAGTACTGCAGTCTCTTTTGTTGCTAGAGTAGAAGAATTACGAGGTGTTAATCCAGATACGCTTAAATAGGTGAGCCCAACAATTCCCACTGCAACAACAGTAAGTGCCATGTCGCCAATTGCGGAATGTACGTTACGAGACATTTCTTTTTGAGCCATATAAGTAGCTTATCATATCTGAAATATGCGAGTCCAAGAAACTAAACACTTGATAGGTATACACTATTGCGAAAATTCCAGCAATGAGTGGAAGAGATACATTAATTCCTACAGCTAAGTAATCTTTAATCACCAAAATAACTGCGAGCCAAATAAACGTTCCCCATGCAAAAAGTTTTGGATACATCCCTTGTCCATCTTCCAACCAGCCGGTTAAGTTGTAGTGAATTACTTTTACTAATACACGTGGATGTCGAGTTAAATCGTTAAACAAAAGTGTTCTTATAAGAGTAAGGGATCCAAATAAGGCAATAGCCGAAATAAAAATACCGTCTGCGATAGTGGTTATCTGTTTTACCTGTGAAATGGTCGAAACAGAAATATACGTGAACAGTTCTGGCGTTGCAGCCAATGAGAATGGAGCTTTCGTTGCAACTAAACCAATCCAAACTCCGGCTAATTTTGCAAAAATGAGTAACGTTGCTGCCAATAAGGATGTTTCGATAAAACGTTTTAAGAACTCGCTCATAAGTCAGTATACCGTACTTCGGTATTCTGTGCTACACTAACTTTATGAGGTCGACCATGAAATTTGTGATTGTAATAATGATAATTCTGGTCACTTTCGGTCTTCCTGTTTTACTTCAACAAGTGATTAATCCAAGGCAAGTCGCAACCACGACACCAACTCCCACGATTACAGAGTTACCCGATGATATTAGATTCCTTTCTGTTCCCCCAGCACTTGTTCCTGTTAAATCGAAATTTCTTTATAAAATAGTTACTGCCTCATTAAGTGGAAACCCAGTAACGGTAAGTGTTGTAGCAAAACCCGAATGGATTTCTTGGGACGCTTCAACAAATCAGCTGTCAGGTGATGTTCCTTCAGTTGGTGGCGTATTTACCGTAACCATGCGCGCTAAAGTTGACGGTGGTGATGTCGAAGATCAAACGTTTACTGTAACAATAGAAAACGATGCAGATGTTAAAGGAGCAAAGACAATTGGCTTTTGGAAGGATCCATTTCATCCAGCAATGTCACAAGCAACAGAACCAGTAACACCAGAAGAAAATACTGTTCAAGCAGTTTTACCGGGTGAACCTCTTGTGCTTGGAGAAAAGACTGTAGCAAAAACA
>CAZCKT010000097.1:0-2927 GCA_964499355.1 uncultured Candidatus Saccharibacteria bacterium
GTATTTTTTGCAAGGAGCTCATTAATTTTCTGCTTCCATTTTACGAGCTCTTTTGCTTGTATTTCAACATCAGATGCTTGTCCTTGTGCACCTCCCCAAGGCTGGTGAATCATAACGCGGGAGTTTGGAAGGGCATAGCGCTTACCCTTAGCACCACCAGAAAGAAGAACTGCACCCATTGATGCTGCTATGCCAATACAGATTGTTGAAACATCTGGCTTAATAAATTGCATTGTGTCATAAATTGCCATACCAGCTGTAACTGAACCGCCGGGTGAATTGATATAGAGCTGTATATCTTTCTTTGGATCTTTGTAAGCAAGGAAAAGAAGCTGTGCAATAACAATATTTGCAGTGTAGTCGTTTACTTCATCATTGAGAAATACAATACGATCCTCAAGTAGCCGAGAATAGATGTCGTATGCACGTTCGCCAAACTGTGATTTTTCTAATACTGTTGGAATAAGCATAAAATTCAAAAAACTATTGATAAATAAGGTTATTTTTGTTTACAAGAGCATAATACCCTAAAAAGTCGCTTTTGAAAAGGGGTAAAGGAAAGGGTATTGACAATATACTATTATTATGATAGTATATAGACAAGAAAGAACCTTCACAAAAAAATATATATAAACGATGAAAACCCTGAAAACCATGAATGTACTACTCGTTATCTCAATGCTCCTGACCTCTGTGTTCACGACTTCTTGTACCAAAGATCAAGATGTCCAAGTTTCCGGACAGGTCGGGGTCGGCATCGGGTATGGTGGCAACGGAGTAAATCCGAGCACCTGTGGAACTTGTCTTGCGGGAGGAGGGGGCGCAATAACCCCCACTCCTGAAAATACGGCGTATCTTGCATACGTTGGTTCGACCTTACAGGTCGTCGATTTGCGAACACTGCCTCCTCAGCAATGGTTCTGGGCTATCTTAACAACAGGCCCACAACAGTTCTCATGTCCTGTCAGTTGCGATTTTGATAACAACGGAAGTTACGAGAGTAACACCTCCGTGGATTTCAACATCTTCGGAACCTACTCAGAGGCAACACGCCTCTGGTATAATGGATACAGTCCGTTGTACCTCAAGGTCTTCAACTACAGCGTGAAGACCTGGGGCGGGGCAGCCCACGTCTATTATTATGACGTTGGGGGTGTCTTTGCCCAGAGGTAAGTAAGCTCTCACTGTGAACAGTAAACCGCATCATTTTGATGCGGTTTTTTTATTGACATTTTATTTTTTTAATGTAGAATTCTAATAGAAATAGAAACTCAAAAACCGATATAGATGAAACAGTTATTTGTTTTACTGCTTGTATGTATGGGTATGCATACTGCAGTTGCACAATATGGATATGACCCTTGCTATGGTTGTCCGCCATCAAATGTAGTGTATGCTGCACCCTTATTACGAGAGCGGTGTGCGAATGAATCGTTTGTTGTAAAAGGTGGTGTGGGGTTTCCATTAAGCTCAATGAAAGAGGAGCACTCACTTTTATGGGATGCAGATATGCATTTTGTAGGAGCCTCAGGTGCATACCTTGGTTTTGGTGCACAGGGTACATACACCGAAAGAACGATTCCTGATTCGATGACAGAAGCAATCGTAAGTGCTGTCGGTATTCATTTAACTACTGGCTACGGCCTGAATCGATGTAAGTCACTTTTCTTTGCAGGAACAGGTCTTGGTGCGTTTGGAGGAGTAGCAATACTTGACCCATCGTTTGGCACTGTAGGGTTCTCGTATGGATTGTATGGCTCCCTTGTAATGAATATTTTTCCAAGTGCACAAGGTGCTTCGGTTGGTATTGAGTGCAAGCCAAGACTTACAATGCTTGCAAGTGAAGATGAAACAAGCGACTTCGGATATACACATACTCCGCACTTCGCACTTTTCATCAATCTAAGAATTGGACTTTAGTATTTTTTAACCCCGCCGAAAGGCAGGGTTTTTCTATTGACAAAATAATAATTTATTGTTAGAATGGAATCAGAAACTCAAAACTCAAGATAGTATGAAAAAAATCACTCGAGTAGGTACGCTTGTACTGATGGCCTTGTCTGTTGTTCTTATGATTGGGTGCGAAAAGAATGAAACAATCATCAATGCTCCGAACAACAATGGTGGCCCCGGAAATGGTAATGGGGGTAATGGTGGTGTTGTGGACTCTTCCACAATGTGTGCGACACTGCCGTGGTATGCATACCAAGCAGACCAAGTGCCCGTGTATGTCTGGCAAGCATCGTGGGTTAGTGGTGGCACAACTAAGTTTGACTGGGATGGTGACAAAAATCCAGAAATTGACCCAGTCTCTCTTTTGCCTTATCGCGCCACGATAAGTAGCATGCTCGCAGGACCACTCCTTGATTCTCTTGCAAGCAATCCCTACAATCCTGGCTATTTCATTATGGGGCGATTGCTTGAAATCAAATCAATGTATTGTCCCGATAAAAGGCTTACCTTTACAATTGTAAATGCTCAACGCACCTTTCATGGTAGCAGCAGATTTACGAATTCAGTTATCAATGCTGCAGCACGTGGTGAAAACCCGTGGATGAAAAAGTAGTGTAAAACAAAACGCTTCCCCGTAAGGAAGCGTTTTTTATTTGAATGATTCAAGTAGTGCCCATACTTTTTCATTCGTAAGTACATGTGTAATGTACATTCGTGCGCGGATCGGATCAGCTGATGGCTCATGCTCAAGGAGGTGTGCAGTTTCATGTTCAATTTCTTTTTCTTCCGGCGAAAGTGATTCTTTTTTAGCAATTTCTGCAGTAATTAATTCGATCGCTGCGCGCTTCTTTGCATCAGGCATAAGATCTTTTCTAAAGTCTTCCTCGGTCTTTTTTAAATGATCAAGATATCCTTCAAACGTAAGACCCATTCGCGTAATATCAGATTTTATTCGGGCGATTAAGTTTTCTGTT
>CAZCKT010000098.1:0-2838 GCA_964499355.1 uncultured Candidatus Saccharibacteria bacterium
TGTTGATTCGCGGCATGGGTCGTTTGAACGTGGACAACGTAATCAAAAATGTTGTTAGAAACAGACGACCGGTGGACACACCAATAGCCATGCACACGATGTTGGATGATTCCTTTCAACGACACTTCGGGCATGCGTACCGGAGTAATGCCGTGTTCGCGTCGAGTAATGCCAGTCAGACGTATTACGGTCATCGTTACGCAGTTTTTCCAATTGGAAAATATTCAGCGGTATATTCGACAACGATCAATGATCTGTATGACGCGATAACGAGCGGCTTTTCGGACCGAATTTCGCAGCCGAATGGAATTTCTGATGAAGAATGTCTTGATATTCTGAAAATGGAGCTTTCAGATGAAGAGATAACTGCGCTGATGGATGAGGCCGCACATCACCCAAGCGGACTGCTGATTCGTCGAGCCTTCACCGCGCGAGGATTGCTTTCGACCATCATAGCCGATAATAGTGGTGGAGAAGGTGATATCGGCTATGATTCGATCGGCTCGACTAAAATAAACCATTTGATATCGCTTGCGATCGATCGAATCATAGCGTTCAATTACATCAAAACTAGTGATTTGAGTTCCTACTTGCAGAACAGTTCCACTCACCCAGAAGTTATGATACAATGTAATTCATACCTGGCGATAAATGTTGAACATCCTGCGGCGCGCAAGCGATTGCAGAATTTCTTAGAGGAACTAGAAAATGTCAATCTATCTAGAGGCAATGATTCTAGCACAGATGGCCACACGCCGTCTGATGGAACAATCGTCGCACCTTGATTGTCATTCTGAAGTTTCAGTCGGCGATACAACGATTTCATTCGAGGTACGCCGACACAACATCGCTCACCTGAAACATATTGACATCGGCGGTAACCCCGACTGGTACGATGTCGGAGTCATAGGCGCCGAAGCTTTTGGCGCTGAAGAAATAGTCATTCTGCTGCATTCTAGCGCCAGCAAAAAATATGCGAAGAATCCAACCAAATTCTGGCAAGTCGTGTTTGAACTGCTGTCACATGAGTTTGTGCACGTACGCCAGTTCGAACTCAGCGCTGGTAAACTGCCATTTGGCGACGCCAGTGACGAAGCATATTTTGAAGATAAACATGAGATTGTGGCGTTCATCTCTGACATAATTCATGCTGCGAGTCGTAATGCGGTTCAACCGGTCGACACGGCGCGGTATTCGCACTGCACGGAAGCTATGTCCGTCGCATCGCTAAATAGACTACATGTGAAATTATTCAAGGCGCTTGCCGACACCGAATACGTCGAGGCGCTGAAAGTGGTCTATGCCAAAAGGTTTATACACCCCTAAATTGCCTCAGAAATACATCGGCGACGTTTCCAAGATTCGTTTCATGTCGGCTTGGGAGCTTCGCTTTTTTCGTTTCTGTGATGGCAATCCACACGTAGTTCGTTGGGCATCTGAAGAAATAGCGATTCCTTATTTCAATCCAGTAAAGCACCGGATGGCAAATTATTATCCAGATGTATACATGGAAGTGTTGAAGCCGGGTGAAACCGTTCCAGTGAAAATGTTGATTGAGATTAAACCTAACAAAGATTTTCAACTGACAAAAAAGTCAACAACGTATGATAAAGTCATGATGGTTGTCAACGAGGCCAAATGGCAGGCGGCCAAATCATTCTGTGACAACCATGGCATCATCTTCAAGGTAGTATCCGAAACGAATCTTTTTAGGCTTTAATCATGGCAATCACACATTATTACTATAACGAACAAATCAAGAAATGGATCCTTCAATTCGCCAATATCTTTTCTGGTTTAACCGTTAAGACCGGAAAAGGAGCGGCCGGTGCCGCTGAATACATGAGCGTGCCAATTCGATATTCGTCGAGTGACCGGCTAGCCGCGATGATAGGCCAAAATTTCACCCAGAACAAAATGATGGCCCTGCCAACCATGTCTTGCTACATGGCGAACATTGAACTCGCGCCGGAACGACGTAAGGGTGTTGGGTTGATGGATCGTCGGACCGTGATGTCATATGGTGGCCATTTCCCTACTGACCTGAAGGTGTTGGAACGGATCATGCCAATTCCATACAACATGCAAATGGAATTGAACATCTACGCTTCCAACACGGATCAAATGTTTCAAATCCTAGAACAAATATTCGTACTGTTTGATCCATCGTTACAAGTCCAATCTACCGATGCGCCATTCGATTGGACTAAGATCACCATGGTAGAATTGGTCGGAGTTAGTAACAATGAGAATAATCCGCCAGGCACAGACAAACGAATGATTCAATACATTCTGAACTTCAATATGCCGATCTGGATCGCACCACCGATGGATTTCAAAACTCAAATGGTAAATGATATTATTGTTCGACTTGGACTGTCTGACAATGGTTCATTCAAAGAGCTAGTCGACGATGGAGAACAGTGTTTCAGCAATCCAGCGCTGACTTCTGGACAGCTTCCTAACGCCGGGCAATCGAATCGGAATGTGACGAATGATCGCATGACGATAGAAAAACTAGAGGTGGTGTATGATGAACGCGGTGAACCTACGGTGTTCACCGCACCTGAAACGCCATGTGCTGGCCCTGGAAATTGCAATGATTGTGCACCAGATGGCTACTACGAAACTAAAATAGATGGTGCCACGGTACCACCCAAATGTTGTTGATAGGTGAATCATGAAACTTTCCAATTTACGACTACTTGAGACCCAACAGACCGAACTGAGTGTCACCGAGTTGATAGAGGTACTACCAAGAGACTGTGCGATCGCCCTCAGGTTATTCAAAGCTTCAAAGGACCGATTATATCGAGGATTGGAAGGCAATCACACCAA
>CAZCKT010000099.1:0-2766 GCA_964499355.1 uncultured Candidatus Saccharibacteria bacterium
TATTCACCAACAGTTCCACCAAATTCTACAATTACAACATCAGCATTATTTTCAACTCCCGCCAACTTTATTCTTCTTGTAATTTCATCTGTAACATGAGGAATAACATCGACAGTTTCTCCTGCATAGTCAAATGCTCTTTCGCGTCTAATTACTTCTTGGTAGACTTGGCCTGCAGTAATGTAATTTTCTTTTCTTAGGGATTGGTGAACAAATCTTTCATAATGTCCTAAATCTTCATCGCATTCCATTCCATCATGAGTCACAAATACTTCACCGTGTTCTTGAGGGCGGAGAGTTCCTGCATCAACATTGAAATACATATCTGCTTTGACAGGAGTGACACGGAGACCGCGGGATTTGAGAAGAAATGAGAGAGAGGAAGTTACAATGCCTTTACCAAGGCCTGATACAACGCCGCCTGAGACGAAGATGAATTTCATTGTAACAACAGTAATTACGATACTCTTATAATTATAGTTTGATCAATAGGGAAAAATAAAAAAAGCCCTCTTGGATTTTCCTTGAGGGCGATTGATACTATATAATTAGATTTAGAGCTACAGCACACAGATACAAGAGATAGAGTTTGGGAAATAAGAAAAATATTTGTTTTCCTTTTCTCAGGAAAAAATTGTTGTTTTTTCCTTTAGTTGCCAATTCACGTATCTCCTCTTCACTCATTGCTCTTTTTTCGTAGTGAATTACTTGAATTGCTTTTTGAAATATTTGAAACAGAGCTGCAAACAGGCTGTATAGTTTTATATAAACTATAGCTAGAATTAAATATGCAATTGTAAGACTTCCAGTATTGTTTTTAATTGCACTTAATACTGCAAGTGGTTCAATAATGAAAGTGAATGCAATACGAAATAAAGTGTAGATTGTTGATGTTGTGGTTACATTTTCGATTTTCTCTTTTTCATTTACTGGGCTGAGTATTGTTTCGATGCACATTACTACACCGATTCCAGCAAACGACATTAGTAGAAAAAGCTGCATGTTATTCATCTCTCTTGCTTTTCTCCATAAATATAGAAAGTGCTGATAAATTTTTGAGAATATGTGCCTCTGGAAGGAATCGAACCCTCATCAGCTGTTCCGAAGACAGCTACTCTATCCGTTGAGCTACAGAGGCTTAACATTCAAAATTAAACCCTAAGGCCTAATATTTGATACAATTATACCCGAAAATGGCAACAATACGCGAACAAATCAATGAACTTGAAGAAGAAATGCGCAAACTCCCATACCACAAAGGTACTGAGAGGCATATTGGCATGATTCGAGCCAAAATTTCAAAACTAAAGGAACAAGAAATAAATGGTGTAATGCGAAGCCGTGGAAGTGGTGGAGGTGGGGGATATTCTGTACGCAAGCAAGGTGATGCAAGTATTGTTTTAGTTGGGCCTCCATCTGTTGGTAAATCAACATTGATTAATTCTTTAACCAATGCATCTTCTAAAGTGGCTTCGTATGAATTTACAACACTATCTGTAATTCCTGGAATGATGGATTACCGAGGAGCAAGATTTCAAATTCTTGATGTACCTGGAATAATTCAAGGAGCAGGGGAGGGAAAAGGCCGTGGAAAAGAAGTAATTTCAGTAGTTCGTAATGCTGATTTGATTGTTTTTATGTCTGATATTTACAAAACTTCAATGCTTGAGGTGCTGCAAAAAGAAGTTGAAACCACAGGAGTACGAATTAATATTAATCCACCTGATGTTAGAATTGAAAAAAGAATTGATGGAGGATTGGCGATTGCATCAAATGTAAGACAGCAACTCGATCGAGATACTTTAAAGGATATTGCACGAGAGTGTGGAATTAAAAATGGAATAATAACTTTAAAAGAAAATGTAACAATTGAGAGGTTTATAGATGCCTTGACTCCAAATAGAGTTTATTTGCCAGCTTTGTATGTAATTAATAAAGTTGATGCGCTAAAACAAAAACCAGAAGCTAAAAATAATTATTTATATATTAGTGCATCCAAAAATATTGGACTTGAAGAATTTAAGGATGCAATTTGGAAGATATTAGGTTTTGTTACAGTTTATTTAGTAAAACCAAACGAAGAACCAAATAAAAATGAGCCAATTATTGTTAAAAATAATTTTACACTGGAGGATTTGGGGCACAAAATTGGATCTGAATTTTTGGATAATAAGATTGCCGCGAAGATTTGGGGAAATGGATCAAAGTTTGCAGGACAGGAAGTTAGTTTAACTGCGTTTGTTAAAGACGGAATGATGGTGAGGTATATTTAAGGTCTGTTGTTGTGTCTATTTTGCCAGTTTTGAGTTACTTCTTTTTGTTGACTTGGGCTACCTTTTTGATACCCTTCAACTGAAATAGCATCACCAATATGTTTTTCGTTTCTTTGGGGGTCCTTTGGATAATTTTCAGCAGCTGGACGAGGACGTTGATCAGTAAATTGTTGATTTCTTACAACTGAACCTGCGGCTCCTTTTGAGTCTACCCATAATGAACGATCATTTGGATCTTTTTTGTCTTTAATATTATTGTATCTTTCGGCTAATGCGCCAGGAGAAATATAAGTGGGTTTTTGAAGTTCAGATTGGGAAGTGGGTGCAGTTGGAATGAATTCACCTGATTCATCATTCATTTCTGAGGCTTGGTCTAGAATTTTTTGATCCTCATCACTAATTCCTGTAGACATAGTTTAAATTAATCCAATTACTGGTGAATGTCAACTTATTATTTTGTGCCGAGTCTGTGAGTCGAACACAGATCTGACGC
>CAZCKT010000100.1:0-2760 GCA_964499355.1 uncultured Candidatus Saccharibacteria bacterium
ACCTTTAATTCATCTGCAATATCTTTAGCAAGTTTTTTAATATCAATCGAACTCATTTCATATTTCATTCCACCTTGTTCAATCTTTGAAACGTCAAGTAAGTCTTCAACAACACGAGCAAGGTTCATACTTGATTGAAAAATACGCTCTATTGCTGTTTTTTGCTCTGGAACTTCAAGTGGTTTAAATGAACCCTCAAGGAGCATTGATGCATAACCTTTGATTGCAGTGAGTGGGCTACGAAGTTGGTGTGACGCCAGTGAAATAAATTCTGTCTTAAGTTTATCGAGACCTTTCAATTTTTCATTCGCATTTTCAAGCTGGATAGTAAGTTTTTGGAGTCGTTCTCGTTGTGATACTTCTTTGAAAACACTTCTCATTAATAACAAGCCTATACCTACCGTCACAAGCAGAAGTAGTCCATTAATGATGCGTTCATTTATAGAAGTTGCCACAATAGTTCTCATCAGGATAAATATCCATAGTGCGAACACAAGAAGTTCAGTAGCAATTACCTTTACATTAAACAATTTGTATTTAATGATCGCGTACGCAGTAAAGGCAATAAACGGTAAACTAAAAAGTGCTCCAAACGGTGTAAAACTACTATTATCAAAGAAGGTAGGAAAAATCATATTAAATATAATATGAAATGTGAATGAAATGATTGCACCGACAAGAATGGTCTTAAGTTGCTTATGTTTAATTGCAGATGATTGTCTGAGCTTTCTAATGAGAATAATGAATCCACCTGTTACTAAACCAATAATTGTTAGGGCAAACAATGGTATTGCGGGGCCAATAATAACATTTGTAATTACACCGTCGCTATCAGTAGCTGCTATACCCTTAAAGACGAATGGTGTTAGCGTAAGAATCGCGACTAGACTCACCCAGGGAACAAGTAATGTATTAAATTTTTTTGAAAATACATATTCACTTTCAGGGAATGCATAGAAAAGTTGAAAGAGGTAAAAACAGTACCAGATCGCAAAAAAGAGTGTAAAACGAACAATCAAGAGCCCTTGTTCAACAAACATATGTTGGTAAGAAATATAATTACATGTATTCCAAAAAACCGCCGAGACAGCGAAGAGTAGAAATGTTTGATTCGTAATACTTTTTCTGTTGTCGAGGAATACAATAATACCAAGAATAATACTTGCAGCAATTGCAATTCCTACAAACAAAAGGTCAATATTGTGTCCGATATCAAGAACAATCATTATAATTCTAAATTATTTATTTAGTAGAGCATTCACAGTAAAACGCGGGCTTTTCCCCATTTCTTTTTTGGCAAATCCTACTCGAAGTGAAATTTGTGGATTTTTAAATCCTAATGAACTTTTTCGTAACTCATTACGGGCAACAATATCTTGCGTAATTGATGCATATATTGAACACGAGAGCCCAAATGAAGTTGCGATCAACCACACTTCCTCCAGTAGCATGCCTGCCAGTATATGATCCATTCTATCATCATTTTGTGTATCAATTACAAGTAATGCTGGTGTATGTGTGTAAAGAAGCTTCTTATCTTGCGAGTGAGTTTTTTTAGAAATATTAATTTTTTTAATTAGGTATGATGCAAACAAAGAAAATACACCTGGCAAACCAAGTGTAAATCCCGGCATACCAACATTCTCTTTTGTATAGCTTGATTTAATATAATGTGATAACTCTTCACGAAAAACAGTGCTCTCCATCGAACTAATTAGCGTTTTGAGAATAAGGTCTGCAATAAACCTACTTTCTGATTCTGGAATCATGCTGACAGATGCATTTACTGTATTTATTTCTTGTAGTTTTTTCTTAAATTCCTCAGGTAGCTTATCGTTGGTATATACCCCACGATTTGAATGACGTTTTGCTATCATGCGTATCAAATGTGAAGAATCATCCTTTTTTATTCCTGAAGTCCTTTCAAGGGTTACACGGATACGTTGAGAAGTTTGCTCCCATAATATCTCGTACGAGGTGCTAAATCCGTAATAGTCTGCAGCAATCAAAATATTTTTTAAGCAACAGCCAAAACCTATTAAAAGAATCCTTTGTGTGGGATCACTTTTTGCAAGTGCGCGCCCATTATCAACGATAATATCAATCTTATTTTCTGTAACACTAAAATTCCATGGTTGGCTATTGTGTCCAGAGGGTGCAAGGACCGCAAAACCAAGCATGAAGGTGAGTTGCTCACTCAAACTTCCTGATTCTGGAAAATCTTCTATTTTAACCCCCCACGCATTATAATTTTGTTTCATAACTAAAAAGATAGTGTGTCTTTCACTATCTTTTTAGTATATCAATTTTTAAATATAACGCGATCTACTTTTGCACCCATTTTTGCTTAATACCTGGTTTAAAGAATGTTGGGTCTTCGGTCGGCCAAAAAACAATTTTTGGGTACGCACGATTACCAAGATAGCGTGCAAGCTCGTTAAATTCTGAGCTCTTCACGCACAAATTATCATATATTTCTTTGAGAATTTTATCATGCATAGTATCTGTTACCTGTACATTTTTTTGCAATTCAATATTAATTTCCAAATATTGATCATGTGTATCATCAAATTTTGTGAGCATAGTAAATTTCCCTGTTACAATCGGCGCAATGTGCTTTCGTAAGAGTACTTCACGAACAACTTCGGGATAGATTTGCAAACCATATAAAGTTGTTGAGAAATCATTTCGTTCATATACATACACTATTGGCTACTGGTACACTTATTGTTTTGGGACACCCACTTTTTCTGCCTCCTT
>CAZCKT010000101.1:0-2723 GCA_964499355.1 uncultured Candidatus Saccharibacteria bacterium
TCGCCATTGGCTTTGCCATATTTTTTGGCTGCCTTCTCGGACTTAGTCAAAGTGGAACGGCTGGAATGGGAGTTTCGCGTATTTTCTCTGAGATTTTAACGATCGCTGGGGCAAATGTTATCTTTATTATCGGTGTAATTGTCGGACTTATCGTGTTGTTTGACGCATCAATTGATGAAGTACTCCAAGCACTGGCAGCAATCGGAAGAACAGCAAATAAATTAGTTCCACGTTCGTTATTTTCACTATTTAAACGTAAAGAAGGAGATGTTGCACCCGCTTTTGATAGAAACAAACCTATTCAAATTAAAGGTGGACAGAAATTAGATACAGCGCATCCCCCCGTTGCTGTACCTGTTCCTGCCAAAGCAGATCCCCAGCAACAACAGAAAAAAGAGCCAGAACAATTATTATCAGAAAAATTGGTCTCCAATATGCTTGCGAGCAATGGCCAAGGAATTTGGGAGTACCCACCACTTTCTCTTCTTAATGAAGCACCTGGTGCCAAAGCAGAGCGTGGAGATATCAACAAAACTGCTTCAATTATTGAAAAAACCCTGCAGAGTTTTAACATCGAAGCCCGTGTTGCTGAGGTGAATTTAGGTCCGGCTGTCACGCAGTACGCACTTGAGTTGGCATTGGGAACAAAGGTGTCAAAGATCACCTCTCTTGCCAATGACTTAGCACTTGCAACTGAGGCGCCAACGGGTCAAATTCGTATTGAGGCGCCAATTCCAGGCAGAAACTTAGTAGGTATTGAAATTCCAAATAGATCACTAGAAGTCGTAACCCTTCGAACCATGCTTGCTTCAAGCAGTATGCAAAAAAACAAATCAAAACTTGCGGTGTCACTTGGTCTTGATGTCTCTGGTGTACCACTTGTTGCTGATATTGCAAAGATGCCACATACGCTCGTTGCTGGTACCACTGGGTCAGGTAAATCAGTGCTGGTTAATGCCTTTATCACCTCATTACTCTTCCGCGCTTCACCATCAGAAGTAAAACTCATTCTTGTCGATCCAAAGCGCGTTGAGTTCACTGCCTATAATGGTATTCCTCATTTACTAACACCTGTCATAGTCGAGGTAGAAAAAATTCTTTCTGCGTTAAAATGGGCGGTTGGAGAGATGGACAGGAGATATAAATTATTTGCCGAACGGGGAGTCCGAAATATTGAAGGCTATAATGAACTTTCGGGTTTTCAAGCAGTGCCGTATATTGTTGTTGTCATTGATGAACTTGCGGATCTGATGATGTTTGCACCTGTTGAGGTTGAAGATGCGATTGCTCGTCTTGCACAAATGGCTCGTGCTGTAGGTATTCATTTAGTTATCGCGACCCAGCGACCATCCGTAAACGTTATTACGGGTCTTATCAAAGCAAATATTCCTTGTCGTATTGCTTTTAACGTCTCATCTATGATTGACTCTCGTGTTATTATCGATGGACCTGGAGCTGAAAAGCTCTTAGGAAGAGGAGATATGTTATACGTTCCTCCAGAATCAGCAAAGCCTACACGTATTCAAGGTGCTTTTGTATCTGAGAAAGAAGTGAAGAAACTGGTAGAGTATCTCAAAGCAAAGAATGTACCGGTCGAATATACCGAAGAAATTGTAAATATGCCTGTTTCAGGTGGTGGTAAGAAAGGGGCTGCTGGAGGAGGCAGTAGTGATGGACGTGATCCAATGTTTGAGGAAGTTGTCAGACTTGTTTGCCAATTTGATACCGCCTCAGCGTCATTCTTACAACGAAAAATGTCAATCGGTTACTCACGCGCAGCACGTATACTTGATCAACTTGAAGAGATGGGAGTAGTAGGACATGCAGAAGGTTCAAAGCCTCGTGATGTACTTGTCAGAAATGCTGATGAGTTTTTACAAAACCTCAATTCTGCTAATTAACGATGTTTGGAAATGAGAAGTGTGATATCCTTGATCTTGAATATTTGATTTCTTGATTATTGATCAATTTTCAAATATCTTGTTCAAGAACTTCAAAAAAATCCAATATCAAGACATCTAAACTATGATAAAAGCAGGCCAACGACTTAAAGATGCTCGACTTTCTAAGAGATTTACCATTGAAGATGTCGCCAAAGCGACAAAGATCCGCAGTGCTTTTATTCAGGCAATTGAAAAAGGGGAATACCATAAATTACCTTCTCCTGCTTATGCAAGTGGATTTGTTCGAAATTATGCCTCATTTTTAGGACTTCCTGAGCGGGAAATTTTAGCAATTTTTAGACGAGAGTTTGATGAAGAACAGGCGTTTAAAGTATTGCCTGATAGTTTGACAAAGTCACAAGATTTTCCCAGACGGAGTCTACGAATTCAGCAAACACTACTTATCCTTTTTGTCGTTTTGGGTACATTTTTTGCTTATGTTGGTTATCAATATCGCTTTTTGGTCGTCAACCCACCATTGACTGTCGATAGTCCACAAGAAGGAGTAACGACAAGTCAAGAATTACTGATTCATGGAAAGACTGACGGCAATGCAACAGTAACCGTCAATAATGCACCCGTTTCTATGACAACAGATGGCGAATTCTCAAAAAAAGTATTACTTTTTCCAGGAAAAACGACACTCAGTATTGTTGCCACCAATACGATTGGTAAAAAAACCGAAGTAAAAAGAACAGTGACTGTTGAAGAAACACAAGAATAAGTCTCTTACCCAATTCATTCTTGACACTATTTTGTGGCTGATGCATACTAAGTAAT
>CAZCKT010000102.1:0-2608 GCA_964499355.1 uncultured Candidatus Saccharibacteria bacterium
GAAAATTTGTGCAAGAAGGATACATAGTAAGCCCGCTTCTGTTTTATGCAGAAATTTATCTAAGCGTTTACACTTGCTCGAAGTCAGGGGTTATCTATAGCCAATTTGGCGTTTCACCTCATTACTGAGACTATTTCTGTGACCCTATCCGTAAGATTTCTCCTACCGGACTTTCATCCGTGACATACTCGAGGCGGGACTTTCCTCTTCTTTTCAAAGAAAAAAAGCTTCTGCTCATGTATCCTTCTTGTTTTGTATTTTATCATTTTTCAATCACAATTGGCGAGTTACAGTTAGTAATGGTTTATACAACACTACTTGAGCCGTATACTTACCCAACAATCGTACCTATTGAAGTAACTGTTTTGCGTGGTGCTCGGCGTTTGAGGTTGTCTTCTGCTTTGCGACGTAAATATAATGATTTCATTCCCAAAGCATGGAATATAATGGCTAAATTAGGATATCAAAAATACTTACAAAGAATTTATGTCGGTATAGAATCCGAAAATTCACTGACATCGAATTATTATCAATTACCAATAATTACAGCTATTCTTGAAAGCGTTGGTATGCTTAGATTAAAACAACCTCTCTACGCAATTGGTAAATTTACAGCGACTCACGAAATTGAACTACCTGAACACACAACACAGAAAGAATTTATAAAATCCGAGTTATCAAGTGTCGAAATTCCACAACATTGTAGGATCGAAAGATACCTCAATCTATTGCAAATAGCAGTTAAACCCGCAGAAAAATTATATTTCGACCTAACCACATTATTTCCTGGTGTTGCTTTTGAGAACAATAAAATCGACATAACGAGAACAACAATTGATAACCTCAAAAAAATTCCTATTGCTTCATACAAAAAAAGTGATCTATCGATTGATATTATGAATGAACCACTTCAGGTAAAGAAGATAGATTTCTTACAAAATATTCCGTCATTCAAATCCATGACCATCAAATCGAGAAAATGTTTTTGTGGGAAAAAAATTTGTATTTGCTTAGAAAAAGACAGAAATCTACACACAGAACAGCTCCATCTCCTGAAATGTATCTCTGAATATGGTAGCTGAACTGTCTGAAAACTATCGCTTTGAAAATCGTGGTGCTTTTCGCGCCTTTTTCAAACCTGCTTTCTTTCGTTCTACTGCTCGTGGGTCACGTGTCATCAATCCTTCTTTTCGAAGTCCTGATTTCATTGTTGCATCAAATTCAACAAGTGCTCGTGCCAATCCCAAAGAGATTGCATCTGCCCATCCGGTCATTCCACCACCGTTTGCTTTTACTGAAACGCTGAACTTGCCAGTCATTCCTGCAACAACAAATGGTTTAAGGATTCTTTCTTGTGCTAATGCACTTGGGAATACTTGTTCTAAGGTTTTTCCGTTGATTACGAATGTTTTTGCATCATCTTGCATGATTCGAACTCGTGCTACTGCAACTTTTCGTCGTCCGATTCCTTCAAAATATTTCACTTTTACTCCTGTTGCCATAGTTCTTAAACGGTAATCTTAATTGGCTGTTGTGCCGTGTGTGGGTGTGTCGACTCGGCATAAATATAAAGTCTTGAAAGATAGGTGTCTTTCATCTTTGTGTCAGGAAGCATTCCGCGGACTGCTGTCCAGATGACTTTTGCTGGGTTATTCTGCATTAAAAGATCAACTTTCTCTTTTCTCAAACCGCTTGGATATCCTGTGTAGTGTTGGATTTGAAGATATGATTGCTTTTGACCTGTTAGTTTTACTGCGCCAGCGTTCAATACGATAACTGAGTGCCCCATATCAAGATATGAAACATAGTCTGCTGAGGTTTTTCCCATCAAGTATTTTGCAATTTTTGTTGCAAGTCTTCCAAGAGAAATACCTGTTGCATCAATTTCGTACCATCCTCGCTTTACGTCTTTTACGCTTTTGGTGGTTGTCTTATTGTTCATCGGTCTTCTTTGCATCGTAATTTATAACGGTTACTTCGTATTGTGGTGCACTGTCACCTTTACGTGGCTGTGTTTGCACAATTGAAACTGCGAATGCTGAGCCAAATCCCTGCAACTTGTCAGAAACTCGCTTATTGTATTTAACGGTTGAAACTTCTGACTTTAACCATCGCTTTGTCTCTAATGAGCTACCTAATTTGGTAAAAGCATTAACTTTAGAAAGTGAATATGCCTTTAACGCCTTGGCTCGTGGTTTTGTTGTCGTAACCTTACCATACATCAACGATGAGGTGAACAAGTTCTTAATAAGCAACTTGTCGTGTGACTTTGTGCTTTGGTTAAGGTTAAGCTTTTTTACTCTTTTTCGCATTCTTCGCAAACCCTAAGTTATACTGTTCAAGTAATTCAGAAAGTTCTTTGACTTGTTTTGCGGTCAATTTCAAATCCTTTGAATAGAAGGTCTTAGCTTGTGCTGCGACTTCTGATAAAGTTGAAATTTTTGCTGCATCAAGTTTTGCAACTGTCTTTGCGTCAATTCCTAATTCTGATACTTTCCAATTTGTCATATCTGTTGCTTCTGCCTGTGGTGCTTCTTCGAGTTCGCTTCCGAAAACGACTGCTGCTTGGCTGAAGAAAGATCTTAAAATACCACCTGCTTGTGATACT
>CAZCKT010000103.1:0-2585 GCA_964499355.1 uncultured Candidatus Saccharibacteria bacterium
TAACTTCGTAGAAAAATGCCCCAAGAGACCAAACCCACAATTACAGTTGGAATACCTGCTTACAACGAGGCAAATAATTTACCTAAACTACTAAATCAACTACTCGCGCAACAAGGTGATAATTATATATTAGACAGAATAATCGTGATCTCAGATGGGAGTACGGATGAAACAGTAAATGAATTAAGTAATTTACGAGCAGAAAAACTAGAAATTATTGCTCATTTGGAGAAAAAAGGGAAAGCAGAAAGGTTCGTGGAGATAATGGAAATTTCGGAGTCAGACATTTTGGTTCAATTAGATGCCGATGTTGCCCTGAGTGGATCAGGCTTCTTGAGTCAAATATCAGCGGAATATAAGAAAAGTAATTTCGACCTGCTTTGTGTGGATGATGTGCCTGTAGAACCTCGTACTTACGTAGAAAAACTCTCTCAAGCCGGAATAAAGATCTGGAACGTAACTTTAAGGGGTTCAAATCTAAAGGGTTATTATCATTTCTGTTCTGGAAGAGCAAGAGTATTTTCAAAAAATTTCTACAAAAAATTTAATTTACCTAAAGAAGCAGATGTAGTAGAGGACAAATTTAGTTATCTTTATGCAATTAAAAATGATTTTCATGTGAGAAGAGCCAATGAGGTCAATGTAAGTTACCGTTTGCCTGCTAACTTAGGTAATTACATAAAACAAATGGGTAGATATAGAAGGGCAGATGGGGTACTTGAAAAATATTTCGGGCAAGAGTTGGTGGCAGAAGAGAGTCATATTTACACTAAGCACAAAGTATCGGCTCTATTGAAATCTTTACTTTCTATTAGACCGGATCTCATACTCGGTTATTTATCCATGCATTTCTTAGCAAGAATTATTTCTAACAAAAAACAAGAAAGACCTGGCTTTGAGTACGTTTCGACTACTAAAGAATTATAAGTACTATGGAAGATACTTTAAAAATATCAGTTGGTATTCCAGCATATAACGAGGAAGGTAATATTGGATTTCTCATAGAGTCCATTCTTTCCCAGAAGGAAACAGGTTGGAGTCTATTAGAAATTATTATCTCCTCAGACGCAAGTACTGACAATACTAAAGGAATAGTAAGCTCATACAAAGACGACAGAATTACTTTCATCGATAACTCTAAAAGGGAAGGTCAGGCGGTTAGACAAAATCAGATCGTGCAAAAGTTTGTTGGAGATGTGCTAATTCTGCTAAATGCTGATGTGATTCCAAACGGACAGGATTTCATTACCAATTTTATCAAACCCTTTTCCAAGGACAGCAAAGTCGGACTTGTTGGCTGTTTAAATAAAACCCTGAAGGCAGAAACTTTTATAGAGAAAATAATCAATAAAAGTATAGATTTAAAGAATGAAATTTTTGTAAATTTAAATAACGGTCAAAATGTCTACAGCTGTCATGGGCACGCTAGGGCTTTTTCAAAAGAGCTAGCAAAGCAGATTGCATGGCCTTATTCAGTAGGTGAAGATGCTTACTCGTATTTCTATTGCCTAGAAAAAGGTTTTAGTTTTGCATATAATTCTGAAGTTTCTGTTTCCTACCGCTCACCTCAAACACTTGCAGATCACTATAAGCAGAGCCTTAGATTTACCAAGAGTCAGAATGATATTTCGAAGCTTTTTCCCTCTGTAAATATTTCAGAACAATACACGATACCTAAAAAACTTTTACTTACCACTCTGGTTAAATTTTGGATTCAAAATCCAGTACTAATAACCGGATATATTTTGTTACAGCTCGCAGGTAAGTTCAAGCGAGTAGAAATTAAGATTTCAGATACTTGGGAGGTTTCGGAAAGTTCCAAAAAGTTATTTAAAAAATGAGAGTAGCGATTCTAAATTATTTTAATCAGACTAATAAGGGGGATGCTGCAATTCTCAGCGAAACCCTGAATCTTTTTAATAATATAAGCTCTAATTTATGTGTGGATTTTATCACTCTACATAAGTGTAAAATTTCTACTCCAGAATTAGAGAACGCAGAATTACTAAGCAAGAGTTTCCTGGTCAGTTCGCCGAATTCAAGTATTTTGCTAAAATCCTTGGAGTTTTTTTATGTACTTATTACTAGCTTAACTTTCGGATTTCTCTATAATACCTTCAACATTAAACCTGCATTTTTGTTAACCGCAAATCTGAAGAATGTAATTCGGGTTTACCAGGAGTCACAGATTGTATTCTCTATGGGTGGGGGTTATTTAACCTCAGGTAGGCGGTTAAGTGATAATCTCTTTTTTTTAACAAGACTTTTTCCGATCTGGCTTAGTATTATACTAGGAAAAAGAACAGTTTTGCTTTGGCAATCCATAGGTCCATTTACTTATAAGTATCAAGAGTTAATTGTAAGTAAAACTCTCTCAAAGGTAGATAAAATCTTTATAAGGGAAAGTATTAGCTTGGAACTGGTAAATAGTTTTAATCTGCGTAACGTAAGAATTATAGATTCCTGTGATATTGCTTTTAATTTCTCGCCAGGTACTAAAGAAAAAATGCACAATGAGTTAGCTGTTTTGGTTAAGAGTGAAAAACCCTTAGTTGGTATTACCGCACGAGAATGGTTTTTTGGGG
>CAZCKT010000104.1:0-2559 GCA_964499355.1 uncultured Candidatus Saccharibacteria bacterium
TGGCAAGGTGAAAGCTTTCGCTGATGGTATGAGAAAATCAGGATTAACATTATAACGTGATGTTCATGGATAGAAATAATAACCGACAAGACAACCGAAACAACCGCAGACCACAGCACGGCAATAACAACCGAAACAATCAAGAAGAAAAGCTCTTCTCAGAATTGATTTCTTTGCGACGTGTTGCAAAGGCAGCAGAAGGTGCAAAACGATTACGATTTAGTGTTGTTCTTATCGCAGGTGATAAAAAAGGAAAGGTCGGTATTGCAATGGGTAAAGGGTTTGATCCACAGGAAGCAATGCAAAAAGCAATGAAAAAAGCTAGCGCAAAACTCTTTACACTCAAATTGGATCAAGAGAAAAAGTCTATTAACCACAGAGTCGAAGCACGATATAAGGCATCAA
Source organism: uncultured Candidatus Saccharibacteria bacterium (assembly GCA_964499355.1). Taxonomy (GTDB): domain Bacteria; phylum Patescibacteriota; class Dojkabacteria. The sequence continues at coordinate 406 of CAZCKT010000104.1, forward strand.
GCGTTCTTATTAAACCAGCACCAGTAGGTACTGGAGTAGTAGCCGGTGGTGCAATCCGTAAAGTATTGGAAATTGCAGGTGTAGAAAATGTAGTTGCAAAGCGCCTTGGTGCTTCAAACTCGTTAACGAATGCATACTGTACAATTCTTGCATTGTCTAAGTTGAAAGATGTGAAGCGTGGAAGTAAACCTCAAAAAGTTAGTGCTTAATAAGCAAAAGAGACGCGGACGAGGAATCGGATCAGGCGTTGGTGGACACACAGTTGGCTACGGACAAAAAGGTCAGGGTTCACGTGGAGCACACAAAATCAAGATTACTGATGTTGGTGGACAAATTCCATTGTACCGAAAGTTGCCAACACAGCAAGGATTCAAGTCATTATCACCACGAGCAGCAACTGTTCGAATTCCATGGTTAAATGCACATACCGTTGAAGGACAAGTGATTGATGCAGCGTTCTTGGTCATGAAGGGTATTATCGCGAAACCAAAAGACAAAGCAAAGATTGTTGGAAAGGATAAAGTTGCCCACAAACTCACGATTAAAAAACTATCTCTTACTGCAGGTGCCCGAGCGGCAATTGAAGAAGCAGGTGGTGTCGTGATAGACTAGGCCATGTTCTCAAAAAATACGATCCTTTTTTCCGAGTTTAGTTAATTATTGCCTATTATGAAATTCTGGAACAATGTTATTGCCCGAAAGATTGTTTTTACTCTTATAATTGTTGCTATCTTTAGATTTGTCGCTGTTATTCCAATTCCAGGTATTCCTCAGAATGCACTAAAAGACTTGCTCGCAGGTAACAATTTTGTACAAGTAATCGGATTACTATCTGGTGGGATGTTACAAAGCATTGGTATTTTAACAATCGGCTTAGGACCTTACATCAATGCTTCATATATATTCCAGCTTTTAAGTGTTGCCATTCCACAAATTAAAGAACTTTATCAAGGTGGACCAGTTGAGCGAAAAATGCTCACTATGTACACAAGACTCCTTGCCATTCCATTAGCAATTATTCAATCAGTAGTTATTTATACAGTACTAAACAAGTTGGGATTGTTAGGCACAACACCAGATCAACTACAAGTAGCCTCTATAATCGCAATTTTGACCTTTGGCTCTATGTTCGCTATGTGGTTGGGTGAATTGATCACTGAGTATGGAATGGGTGGTGGTACGTCAGTTATCATTCTTGCGGGTATTCTTATTAACGTTCCAATTCAATTGGTACGAGATATTGAAACTGTAGGTGTGAAATTTGGCTCAACCAAGTTGGCTGGATTTATTCCAATGTTTACCATTGAAGGAACTTCACAGGCAATTGGTAAATTTGCCTTACTTATGGGATTGATTCTTGGTTCTTTGATTTTGGCAATTATTATCTCGTTAGCAGTACGAAAGATTAAGTTGATCTACGCTCGACGAGTTAGACCAACTGGTATTGGCGGTTTTTCAAACTACATTCCACTTAGTATTAATACAGCAGGTGTTATGCCAGTTATCTTCGCTATTTCAATATTGGACTTACCACGTATTATCTTCCAATACTTAAGTACGCAGATTGATAACGCAACTTTTGTTAAAGTAGCAAACTCGATTGTTACTTTCCTTTCTAATAAAACATATTACGAAGCATTGTTAATGATTATTACCATGTTCTTTGCATTCTTCTCTGCGTATATCGTATTCCAACCTGTAGAAGTTGCGGAAAATATTAATAAGCAGGGTGCATATATCGAAGGCGTTAGGCCAGGTAAAGAAACACAAGCCTATCTTAATAAAGCATTGTGGACTACAACATTATTTGGAGCAATCCTTCTTGGTGTTATCGTTGTCACACCAAATATTCTTGTACAACAGTTCGGTTTACCTCAACAGGTAATCAGTGGTACAGGTTCAATGATTATGGCAGGTGTTGTTATGGATATGATTCGTCAAGTGCAGGCAATGCGATCCATGAATCAGTCAGACAAAAATTATTACTAAATAGATGCAAAATCTTCCAGAAAAAATTAAACTCATGAAAGAGGGTGGGCAAATGCTTACTCAAATCATGGATAAAGTGTTGGCGCATATAAAAGTCGGAGCAACTGGATTTGAATTAGAAGATATTTTCGATCGACATCTTAAAGGAGTCGGTGCACAATCTGC
>CAZCKT010000105.1:0-2531 GCA_964499355.1 uncultured Candidatus Saccharibacteria bacterium
ACAGCTAAGTTCTTCGTATGCACCTCGGATAGCGGCTTCTTCTATCGTTTCTCCTTCGTGAATGCTTTCTGAAGGTAACGAGTAAATATCAGTTAGTTGATCAATTTTTGGATAATAAAGACTTAACACGTCCCCGTTTTGATTAAGAGCTACTATTCCAACTGAAAGATGGTAGGGATGCTCCGGTCTTGCTCCATAGATATTTGCCATAGATTACTTCGTTTTCTTTTTTGGAATCGAAATTACGATTGCTGAAAGAGAAATAAGGGATACTGCTCCTATAACTGAATATTTCATAGAAAGAATATCTGGAAATTTCACCGCAATACCAGTTAATGCCCAAACGACAACAGCTGCGAAAGCAATGTCTTTTCTTATGAAAACAATAATTGTTGCAAGCAACCCAGCAACGGCAATCATGATGGTTGCCCAAATAGTCGCCTCGATGCCAAAAGCGCTCCAATTTAAGAGCCAAAGTACGTCAGAGATGTTAGCGATAGTTGCGACACAAATCCAAGCGAGATAGACTGAAAATGGAGTATGAACAATCAATTTTTCGGATAAAGTTTTTGGTTTATTTTTCCCAAGTATTTGATAAATCATTATTAATGTTACAAGCAGCGCAATCATGACTACTACGGTTGTTAAGAAATAACCATAATGCCAAAGTACGATCCAAACAGAGTTCAACAAGCAACTGAATAAATACAATGGGAAGAGCTCGTCTATATAAGAATCTTTATCTTTCGCGAATTTTCCGTATCCGATCGAATAAACCATCCAAAGAATATAGATGACACCCCAAATACTAAACACATAGCCAGCAGGAACGAAATATGTTTTAAATGAATCTGAAACTGCAGCGGTTGATATGTTGTTAAACGGAAGTATGACTGCGAGCGCGTTTACGGTTATTGTAGCTAATGACGCTGCTATGGTAATTGCCTGTTTAAGTTTTTTGTTCATTATTCAGTATATGAAATTTGTTTGATTCGTACAAGATTTGGTATAATACAGCTATTGTGCCCCGCGATTTTAACGAGTCGTCTCACAACTGTGGGGTGTTTTAATGTTTTGACCTACATTTGGTCAACTTACTAAAACTGGGGCAAGTATAAGTTATTTATTTGTTTACTTATGTTTAAGGCCCTATTAATGGATCTTGATGATACACTCATCAACAGTAGTCGCATTTACGACCGAGCTTTAGAGTTCGCTACGTACTATCTTTCAGAAAAGAATGGACTAAAATTGACCGATTTTTATCCGATCGTTAAACGAAAGGATACGCTTATTCGAAAGAATTTTCCTACGGTTCACACTCGACATAGTCGAATCTTGGTTTTCCGACATGCTTTGGAAGAAGCAGGTGTAAATTACTCACTTGCTGATTTACCAACGGCAGAAGATATCTATTGGGAATTCTTTGATGAGAATGTCAGTTTGTATGACGGAGTCATTGATGCATTAAAAATGATTAGAGAAACAGGTGTAAAAACTGCTGTAGTTTCTGATGGTGATTTACGTGGAAGAATCAGAAAAATCGAGGCAGTCGGATTACTTCCTTACATTGATCAAGTGTTTGCTTCAGAAGAGACAATTTTCGAAAAACCATTTTCTGCAATTTTTACCTTGGCGCTTTCAAAGTTGAAAGTACAGAGTAGTGAAGCGCTTATGGTTGGAAACAATTATAAAAATGACATTCAAGGTGCACAGTTAGTGGGTATTAAAGCAGCTATTTTTAATCCTGCGGTTGATGGTCACGTTGAAGGACATGATCCAGAGGTCGTTGCAGATTACGAGTTTACTCACTACAAGGAATTGCCTGCAATTATAGCTGGGAAATAGAATCTGCAGCAGCTAAGTTTCCGATTGTTACAGAAAAGTATTTGCCAGTTGCTGAACTTGTGAATTCATAGTTGCTGATTTCGCACAAATTTTTGAGAATAAGAAATCCAAGTTTGTAACTTTCTATTGTTTTTGTGTTAATGGATTCTTCAATATCATTTTTAATAGTTAAGGCAAAAGTGTTTGCAATTCGTTTTGTGGATATTGTTACAGGAGCACTCTTTTTTGCGTATTTTATTGCATTGATAAAGCAGTTTTTAAGTATTAAGGTGAGTACTGTTTTGTCTGCAAATATGGCATCTTTCGTAGCATTGTTTTCGAGAGTTAATCCTTGAGTTTCGATTACTTCTTTTGCTTCGTTTTCGATTAAGGTGTGAAGAGAAAGTCGACTCGGATGTAAATCAACCTGTTTGAGTTTTGTCGCTTGGAGTAGAGTGTCAATGATTGCGGCTATTTCTCGAAGATCATTTTGTGCATCTAAAATCCTTTTTTCAATCTTTTCTGTTGGTTCATGTTTCTTTGTTAATAATGAAATGACATCAAGTTCAGATATTGCTCGTGCAATAGGCGTTTTTAATTCGTGTGATGCGTCTACAATAAATGAACGCTGCTTTCCAGATCCTTCTTCTACACGTTCGGCCATGGCATTGAACGTTGTAATGAGTTGATGAAGTTCATCTGTT
>CAZCKT010000106.1:0-2485 GCA_964499355.1 uncultured Candidatus Saccharibacteria bacterium
CTTTAACCTTCCCCAAGCTCTAAAGAAATCTGCCATAACATCATCAGTTATAACAATACTCGCAGCGATTTCAGATAATCCAATTCGTTCAATAAGGGACGCTAACTCTGGCTTTTGCTCAGAAATTGACGCGATCCACGCAGAAAAATCCAAAGCTACTTCATTGGTAAAGCGAAGATAAACAGTTTCAAAACTAACAGAAAGTTTTTTCGTTTTCTTATCAACAACACTGGTTATGATATGTGCGTGTTTCTTTGCGAAATCTGTTAATTGCTGGAACAAATCCTGCTGATCTTTAGTTGGAAAAAACTCGACTATTAATTCTGTTTTTCCCATTAACAGTGTGACAAGAGGGAAGAGCAGTATGATGCCGAGCACGTACTCAGCTGTAGATAATGCACCTTGTTTTTGTTTTAGTTCATCGCGAAAAAAAGTAGGAGGTGCTGTTTTTCGAATTGCAGCGAGAATTCCTTGCTCCGAAAGACCAAGTGCATCGGCAAATTGCTTTGCAACTATACCTTGCTTTAATTCTGGAGCATTGCTTAACACAGCTAATATTTCCTGCAACCTCCTTTCGAATGCGGCCGTATCCTTTTTCATCATACTTCGTAAGATTGCGATATGCACCAGAAAAAAATCTTGTGGATGTGCGGCGCGATCTTTCCAATCATCGGGTCTTTTTTGAATTAACTCATCAATATCTTTGACATCAGGAGGAAGTGTAATAAGAAGTGGATTCAACTCAAGTGAAAGCGCCACCTGTACTCCACGAAGTATTGATTTCTGCCCAGCATCATCATTATCGAAACAAAAGGCAACATTTTTACTGTATCTGGAAAGTAAACTCAACTGTGAATCAGTCAAACCCGTTCCCAGTGGAGCAACTATGTTCTGAACGCCCATTTGTTGTGAAGTGATCGCATCAATCTGTCCTTCGCACAGAATAGCTAAATCTTGCTTTGCAATTGATTCCTTCGCTCCATGAAGTCCAAACAACAGAAAACGCTTCTTAAACAGTAAACTTTCCGCCGAGTTAAGATATTTTGGTCTAATATCATCCTTTTCGATAACTCTTCCGCTAAATCCAACGACATGCCCTGATGTATCAAAAATAGGGAACATCAATCTATCCGTGTATTTGTCATTCCCACGTTCATTGATGAATCCTGCTTCTTTTATTTCTTCAAGTGAGAATCCTTTTTTCATCAAGTAGTTTTGCAATAACTTTCGGTCGTGTGGTGCGTAGCCAATTTTATTCAATACAATAGTCTCGTTCGTAAGTTTTCTTTTTTTCAATACATAATCTAGCGCATTTGCCGCCTGAGGAAGATTCAGTAAAATGTAGTGATATAAATCTGCAGTTATCTGATGAGCTTCACGCAGTCTACCAAGTAGCTTTGTTGCTGGATCATCACTCTTTTGCAGTGTAATACCGAGTTCATCAGCTAGCTTTTCCAATGCTTGAGGGAACTCAATATGCTCGATCTCTTGTATAAACTTGATAACATCGCCAGAAGCACTACAACCGAAGCATTTATAAATTCCTAGTGTTGGATTTACATGAAAAGAGGGTGTTTTTTCTCCGTGGAATGGGCACAATCCCGTAAAATTGCGCCCAGCCTTTTTAAGTTTAATGTATCGTGAAATGATACCGACAATATCGGCACGTGCTTTTATCTCTTGTACATCAGTATTCGTGCTCATTATTTTCTCGAAATTGTTGGGGCTGTCCTTATTATACTAGATTTACTTCGATTGCTGTTGCAACCGCTCCGCAGCTAAATAGGGGAGGAGGATACACATTACCCGTTTGTCATCTTCTGTCATATCAAATGCTTCAAAAAGCTGCTTCTTTAGTTCAGCGATGTTAATCTTTTGAATATCTTTTCCTTCTAGCGATCTACAAAGAAATTCTGCACTTGCGAGGGTTAGTGAACAGGCTGCTCCAGAAAATAAGTATTTGCCATTTTCTTCTTGATATAAAACGATCTCATCCCCACAACTTGTATTTTCATATTTTGCAGAAATCTTTGAATCAATTGAATCCATTTGATGCTGCTTGTCTTTATATAAATCAAGGATTAATCGCTCATTCATACGTATATTATACCGCGATACAAAGTTTTAATCTTTAGTGAAAGAAAGAAATTAATAAATACGGGCGATAAGGTCGCCTATTCGCACCTTGATTTTATCGTCTGATGTAAACCCAATTATAATATTCGAAACTTCTTCAATGCATTTGAATACAAGCATTGGATTTAATTGAATCAGAAAATTACAAACACTTAATTTCTATAACTTTATCCTTTACATCTCCAAAGCTAAACTCATTATTTGGGTTCGTAAGATAGGTATAACCAACAAAAGCTTCTTTGCTTTTGTTGTCTCCATTCTTCAAGGACTCATATTTATCAGCCCAGATACTCGCTGTCCAAGAACAAAACTTTTCAGAAATTTCAATTTGGTCACTATTAATCAATAG
>CAZCKT010000107.1:0-1698 GCA_964499355.1 uncultured Candidatus Saccharibacteria bacterium
GCGGCAACTTGCTCACCGTATTTTCCATTAGTTGCTCGACTGTGAACCCATACAAAGTAATTCTTTCCAGGCTTAAATGTATAAGAGTAGCTGGTTGTGTTAATTGTTTCTCAAATATCGCCGGTTCTTAAATTTGTATTCGAATCACAACTAGGTGCGTTCCAAGTTGTAGTATCTATTCCATCCTCATTAACTCTCAGATAGTAACCTCCCTCAGCTTTTGCTGAAGCTGTCCATGTTATATTTCGGCTTCCAGAATCTATATTGCCTGATGGTTGAAGATTGGCTGGCGGAATAATGGTCACGTCATAGTTGGGATTTGTTGAGATGGGTCCAACCAGCACCTCATATCCGTAAGTGCAAGTCTCACTGTATTTACCATTTTGACCCTTAATTCTGAATTTAGGTCTATATGTACCATTAACAGTATAAATATGTTCTATGTAATCAAGTTGGACAGGAGAATCCCATGTTCCATTTCCATCAAAATCCCATTCATATCCTTCAACTCCTACTCCAGGTGCAAATGACCTTCCTGAACCATGTAGGGCTACTTTAAGAGGGGCAGGTCCTGTCGTTGGTGGAATGCTTGAAACTCCGCATTCGGGAACTCCTGATACAGGGGTTGTGCTTGGAGAGACGGTTGGCGAGGGAGTGACATATGCGCATTTAACGCAATTGTATGTGCCGTTACTGCCAGACACATCTGTACATGTCTTGCCTACATTATTGCCTAGGTTAACGTAGCAGGAATAAAGTCCAACCGTGCAACCAACATGACTAGAATCTCCACAATATACCTGTGAGCCTGTCGGCTGAGTATTTGGAGAAGGAGAGGGGGCGGTTGTTCCGCTTGGTGCTGTCGTAACTGTAACAGATGTATTTGACGAAACAGTGAGACTGGATACTTCAACTCCCGGCGTTATGTCAGTGTAGGATCCAGACTTAGTAACTAAAGAGTTAATTGCCGTGATGTCAGTTACTCCGATAGTTCCTTTAGATTTAAATATTAGCCGACCAAGATTGATGTCTCCACTAAGAACAGTTGCGTCTGCCGTTGGTCGCAGGAAGGTAACGCTCATGGTACCTGCTGCATTATTTGGTGACGGAGTTTGAAGAGGTGTTAGTAGTGCCGATCTGTTACCGTCTTCGTATCTCACGAGCTCGACTTTATCTTGATCAAACTTTACAGTCGTGTGGATTGCTGTAACATTAACATTTGCTGCTATGGTTCTGGCTTTAATCTCAAATGCAGTTTCTGTATGCTGTGCTAATTGTATTTGTGAAGGGGAATATGAGAGTATAACTTCTTCTCCAGAAGCCCGTTGTCTTAAGTCCTGAGATTGTTTTACGAGATATAACGTTGTGACAAGAGCACCAGCTACAATTAAACCACCAATTGCCATAAAAATCTGTTTTCTTTTTAGAGTCTTAATATACTGGATGATTGGGTTGTTAGTTTGTTCCATTATTTGTAGCTATAAAATTATCTCTCCATATATTATAGTCAGAAATCGTAACATCCCCACCATTAAAATCAGCGTACTTTGTTCTGTTGGTTGTATTGGCTTCTTTAGCAATGAATTCATCCCGCCATAAATTGTAGTCTTGAATTGTTATTGTACCGCTGCAATTTGCATCCCCTTTGTTCTTGAGTGTTGTATTGGGATTTGTCGTCTCAGGAGGACATAAGACTTG
>CAZCKT010000107.1:1708-2460 GCA_964499355.1 uncultured Candidatus Saccharibacteria bacterium
GTAATTAATTTTGTAACATATTTTCTTATTTCTAATTGATCTTTGCTGTCTACAATAGCGTCATTATTAACATCTGCTCTTGTTATCCTGTCGGGAGTTGATGTTTCAAGGCCAGCCATCATTCTTCCTACAAATAAGGCATCTTCGTCAGTAATCATCCCGTCTGCATTAAGATCTCCAATAATTCCGCATACAAGAGGTTGACTTGAAGGGCCAGGTGTTACGGATGGACCAGACACCGTTGACGATTGACAGGTGCCGATAGTTTTTGGGCTTCCCCTGCGATAGACATCTTCTACTCGATATGGTCCACCACAATATTGACTTGCGCATTGAGTGTTATTTGATTGTTCGCTGTTGCATCCATTTGCCCGGCCACTCTGACTATTGCAACTAGTTGGCTGTGCTGTTCTGGGCGCAACACATTGACCGTTAATGCCTCCAATGTCTGTGAGTTCGCATACCCCTTCATTCACGCAACCGCCAAATATTGTACAATCCCCTCCATATCCAGATTTACGACTGGTGTTCCCATTTGGATTATCGTTAACTGATTGATCTGCCGGGGGTAAATCATTGTTTTGAGTATTTTCGATTCCATGTTGGTAATTTCCTGTTGTGTCTTGATAGCAATAAGCTTCACCTGCTGAGCAAGGTGATGAATTCTGTGTCCATATATAACTATCTGGTAGTTTGTCTGTACCTGGGATAAAAGCCAATGTTTTATTTGTGTCTATTTTAGAATTTTCGTT
>CAZCKT010000108.1:0-2428 GCA_964499355.1 uncultured Candidatus Saccharibacteria bacterium
AAATCGACCAGGTAGACCGCGCGGTGAGTGGAAGGAACAACATTTTCAACTTGTACAACGAGTCGAAGTGCCTGGTTTATGGGATTTTATGAGTTTCGTTGCTGAAAAGTTTAATTTACCAATACTACCTCTTCGACCGGTATTTCGGACTCTTGCAATTAAATCAGTTACCTCCGATGGTCAACCACCTTACAAACAAACAGTTTCTCGACCTGCAAGTTTTGCAGAATTACACAGAGTTGGTGCCAGATTGAATGCTTCAGGAAAAATTCACGAATCAACACCGATGATTATGAAAATTGTTACGAAACTATTCCTCGAAAATAATGAAGTAAATTGGGAATTAGAGAACTAGCTCTTTGCTTTCCTAACCTTCTTTTCAACCAACTTCCTTCCTTCTAATTCATAGACTTTCGACATAAGTTTTTCATGAACTGTGTGTTCGCTTATCCAGATTAAGGTTCGTTTGCCAATAAATTTGAGTAGTTTTGGAAGCATTTCTTCAACCGAATGGCCATCAATATATGTAAATGGTTGGTCAAGCAAGAACACTTCTCTATTTCGGTATATTGCGCGTGCAATCGCAATACGCTGCCAATGCCCTGAAGAAATCGAAACACCACCTTCAAAATAATTCCCTAAAATAGTTCGTTGATCATCAATATTGTTCGCCTTTACCCATGAATCCAGTCCTGTTATTGATAACGCTTTATTGTACAAACTCTCATCAAACTGTTTCTTTGGATCTCCAAGTACAATATTCTCTCGCAACGTCATATAGAAACGTGCAAAATCTTCAGGAACAACTGACATCTTGGCTTTTATTTGGCCACGTGCAAGTTTTGGAACCGATGTCGCATTCATTTTGATAACACCATTATCGAGTTCGTACATACCTGCCAACAATGCAAGCAACGAGCTCTTTCCTGTTCCATCTTTACCAAGAATCATAATCTTCTCGCCTGGTTTTATCGTAATAGATACTTCTTCGAGAATTTGTCGTTTACTATCATGATAACTAAAACTCGCATTTTCCATAGAAATTTTCGGAATACCTTTCTTGAGATGCTTACCTTTAATTCGATCGTCTGCAAACCCTTTAATGTCTTGAAACTCATATAAAAAGTTAACAAAGGTTAATTCATCAACCATCGCAATGATATTACTCTGCAAATCATATGAATTACTATAAATAGAATCGACGTACCCGAGTGCTGCCGTAATCTTACCGATCGCGACTCTAGATGAAATACTCGTCATCAACAAAAACGCCTTAAGCGATACTAAGACTGCATTATCTATAACACTCATAGTAACCGTCTCTTTTTCTGCTTTAGAAAGAATTCTTTTATACCCATCTGCAACTAACCCAGCAACATGTTGATACCGTGAAATCAGCGCACGATATACTCCGTTGATTTTTCTTTCGGGAAAAGTACGCGTATCAGTCAACGTCGTGTAGTAATAGTTTCGTTCAAGCATCAACGGTGCAATGTCATCGACATATGCACCATGTTTTCGATAGTTAATATAGACAACTATAATCTCAGGCAAAGGAACGATCAATACAAGTAACGCAATAAGCGGTGAAAATGCATACAATGCGCCTACCGACATTATAATTGAGAGTAGGTACTCACCAACTCCAGTTAGTCGATCGTAAAACGCAGATGCATTATTCTGCCAATACGTTTCAATTTTCGTCAGTAAGTCTTTTACATGCTCCTTATCAATTTCTTGAGAGTTAAGTTTATGAAATTTTTCTGCTACAGCTTGCTTATACATTGAAATTGAATTGTTCCTAATTCTTACCAATGAAACTTGATACACACCATCCAACACTCTCTTGCCTCTTGCTGTTATAAATAAAAGCAATAAATACAGTATTGGTATAGGAATTGGTAAGTTTCCTGCAAACAAATGAGTAGGATCTTTATAATAATCGACGATACTATCAACAAAAAGTCCTGTTATATAGATTTTAGAAATGTTTAAAGGAGCACGAAGTAAACCTGAAATGATACCTTTCCAAAACGATTTTCTATCCAACGAAGAGTAAAACTTTAAATGCCTAACAAGAATACCCCAGTACTTCTGGAGCTTGTATACCCCCTGGGGTATATTTTTTAACTTTAAGTTCGCTTGTAAACGCTTTGGGGCAGGCATAAAAAATTATAGCATTAACTACCAAGAAGTTCCGTAATTGCAGTTTTTACGACATCAGACAAAGGAGAAACAACACTACGATAACGCGCTACAGCTTCACCGTTAGGAGAAACGAGAAACTTTTCGAAATTCCACAAAACATGTCCTTTTGTTCTTGGTTGACTATCTAACCATTGAAACAACAGATTCTGGTCTTTTCCTTTAACATGTGACTTTCGAAAAAGTGGAAAAGTTACTCCGAAATTCAGCTCGCAAAACTGTG
>CAZCKT010000109.1:0-2329 GCA_964499355.1 uncultured Candidatus Saccharibacteria bacterium
TGCATTCACCTCCTCCACCCTCTTCTCCTAAGAACAGTTCCCAACCTAAAAAGCCACAGAACGACGACATGGAACATAACCATAAGGGTTATGTTTAATCTTTTAAACCTCAAAAATAAAATTACGAGAGATTTAGTAAACCCATTTATGCAAGGAAATTTATACCAAGACTTTTACATACGTTATAAACCTATCGGTCATCAAATATAAAAAGTATAATTTTGTATTTATGTGCGTGAAACGACAATATTTTTACATTTAACCAAAATCAGTGCATAGAAAAAATGTAGCTTTATACGATTCGTCAATACCAAACTCTGTGTCTTATTATTTGGTTGTAATGAGCAATTTTTGAAAAATATTTATCCACACAAAAACTACTCAAACCACCCTAAACTATCCACTCTCTGGCGCATAAAAAGACCACCCGGGAAAGCCGGGTGGTCACACGTTTAAGCCTCTCGTTCATAAGCCCTACTCTCCGGAGTAGGCCTTTTGCAGCTCAGCAATGTTAAATTTCTTCATCTTGAGAAACGCCTGGGTAAGCCGTGCTTTTTGCTCAGGTGTTCCCGTGCCCATCATTTCATTCATAACGGTAGGGACAATTTGCCAAGAGACACCGTACTTGTCTTTCAACCAACCACACTGCTCCGCCTGCGGCACCGCAGAAAGCTGTTCCCAGTAGCGATCTATTTCCTCTTGCGTCTCGCAGTTTACAATAAATGATACCGCTTCGTTAAACACAAACGCATGCGGTCCGGAGCTGTCCATAGCCATAAAGTTTTGCCCGAGCAAACTAAACCGCGCGTGCTTTATGTAACCGGCAACATCCCCCTCGCCCTCTTCGTAGGGTACGAGCATTTCCACGTTTGACTCAGGGAATACGGTTGCGTAAAACTCCACTGCCTCTTTAGCCTTACCGGCCATACCTTGCGTGTACATAAGCAACGGTGTTACGCGCTGCGGAAACTTGTGATGTTCGCTCAAAGAAAGCTGCCAGGTCAACCCAAACCTATCCTGCACCCAACCATACTTTTGCGCCCACGGGTAGGTGTCAAACGGCATAAGTGCCTTGCCACCATCTATAAGCTTATCCCACAGAGCTTGTATATCGGCCTCACTCTCAAAGACCACAAATAGGGAGATGGACGGATTAAATGTAAAATACGGCCCCGCACTAATGGCCATAAACTTTTGCCCGGCCAGCGTAAAATGTACAATGTCGCAGTCACCGGAGGGTGTGTCTTTTATAACGTTTACGCTATCAACCTTCGAGTCAGGCAACAAGGAAGCATAAAACTCACTCGCCTCTTTAGCCTGCGTATCAAACCACAAATGTGTAACAATCTTTTGCATATTCTTTTTTCCTTTACTTAAACTCGCCCAAAGCCTATCGCTCTAAATAATATCTAAACTTACGGCATAAGGCCAATGGATCCTATATGACCTATGCGGAACTTGCCGCATCAGACGATTTACGCACTACTTGACCATTCTCTAAACGAACAAAGCCTTGTTCTGCCAAGAACTCATCCAGTGGAGGTCCAGTGTCTAAAAGCTGTCTTTTCCGCTCCGTGTTTCTGGCTTCGCGAAACTGCCCCTGAATATCACCTTCTAAAAATAACTCTTTCTCCAATGCGCGCATTTGCTGGTCAAGTAGAAAGTTTGTCTGGTGTATCAAACAAATTGCGCAGTTGGCTGCAATCTCAGGGCTGTCCATATAGATCCTATATGCCATATACGACCTATTTGACTTATAAGCTAACGCTCTCACTTCTTGCGCATAAGGCTTGTCTTTGCACCACTCCGCAAACCCCTGTTGCCGCAGAAAATCTTTATAGTCCCGCAGTAACTCTTCCAAACTTCCTCGAGCAACATTTACCAGCCGAAGCTCGGTTTGTTTGGATGTACCCGCATTGAAACTACCCTCCGCAATATTTTGAGTCCCACTTCGCGCCGCGCCCTCAAGCTAGTCACGCATTTTATGCGCACGGATGTATCGTCTACAAAACTCCACTGTAAAATCGTACACAATAACCGCGTTCTGAAACGACTTTAAATCTTTATACCCTCCATGCTTTGGAATAAAACCACTATTGGCCATACAATTTGATTGGACGCATGCGTCCTAAATGTCCTATTAGACCTATACGTTATAGGTAGAGCCTCTTCAAGGTCACTCAACCGCCAGTTGAACAAAATAACGGCTCGTTATTTATGTATAGCCTTAAAAACTTCGTACACCAAAAGCGCGGGCCAGACTAACGCTTTTAAAAAGCCCAGCACGCCCATCCAAAAACTGGTGGCGTGACCAATGAAGTACACTGCG
>CAZCKT010000110.1:0-1742 GCA_964499355.1 uncultured Candidatus Saccharibacteria bacterium
CACAAGCAGATGGGTGCGTTTTTAGCAAGTGGATTGGAAGCAAATTTATCATTGCTGTTACCCATGTTGATGACGTTTATGTCATATCAAATGATCCAACCATGATTAGTGATTTGCACAAATTTTTATCTAAAGAATTTGGAGAAGTTACCATCAAGTCAGGTGATCTCATCGCCTATTTGGGTATGGAAGTGAGAAGAGATTCCAAGACTGGTGATATTAAATTGTGTCAACCTGGTTATGTCGAAAAATTATTAAAAGAATTGAATTTTAAAGATATGAAATCAGTGAGTACTCCATGGGAAGTCAATCCGACATCATTAAAGGGTGATGAAGTCAAAGTTGATAAATTAGAGTATCTACGACTTTTAGGGTTGCTAAATTATTTGGCGATTTTCACGAGACCAGATTTGCTTTTTGCGATGAGCAAGGCGGCACAACGATGCAGCGATCCGAATGTGGGTGACATGAGAAGACTCAAAAGAATTTTTCGTTATCTAAGTGGTACTAAAGACCATGGTATTATTTTTAAAGGAAATTCAAACAAAGTCAAGCTCTACTGTTATGTTGATGCAAGTCATAATTGTTACGAGGATGGAAAAGGTCATTATGGTGTATGTTTTTCACTTGGAAAAGATGATGGTGTATTCTATGCAAGATCTTCAAAATTAAGGATCGTTACTCTAAGTTCCACAGAAAGTGAATACGTCGCAATTTGCGAAGCGGCCACAGAATGTGTTTTCATGAGAAAATTACTAAACGATATTGGTTTCCATCAAGACAAACCAACTTGCATCTATGAAGACAATCAATCGTGCATTGCCATGATTAATGGCCAGTCAAATCATCAGAAGTCCAAGCACATCAATCCAAAGTATCATTATACGAGAGAGCAAGTCATGCTAGGGGAGATAGAAGTGAAGTACATTCAAACTGATGAAATGACTGCTGATATATTGACCAAACCTCTTAATGTTACTTCACATTCTTATCTGACTGGGAAGATTTTAAATTTCCATTCTAAAAAGTAGTGTATTGATGTACATCGGCTATGTCAAGGTGTCCTACAAGCTCTAAGCAAGCATAGACAGATGTTCCA
This sequence comes from uncultured Candidatus Saccharibacteria bacterium, assembly GCA_964499355.1. Classification (GTDB taxonomy): domain Bacteria; phylum Patescibacteriota; class Dojkabacteria. Next base: position 1,100 of record CAZCKT010000110.1, read on the forward strand.
TCAAGAGGGTGTGTTGAATTATATTAAGGAATTGCTTAGTTTAGGTGACAGAACATCTGCCGTTGGGATTTTGATTGTCATATTAAATTAATTATTTCGAATTGTCTAACGACTTTATTGCATAGTTCTAATTTTATTATTATTTAGTTAATAGGTTCAAGTCTTCTGCCTGGCCAGCTTTCACGAAGATTCACCTGATTTAACATAATTAATTTAATATCCTATGCAGCGAAAACACGGAATAATTAAGAAGACAGGTAACGGGTCTGACGAAGAAAATACTCCGGCGAAAAATTATATTTTCAATGGATTAAAAAGCGAATATGAAAAATTCAAGAATATAGTTGAAGGAGAAATTCGCGATAAATTTTCTGACCGTGGATACAGATACCTATTCACAAACGCAACGGTGACGACCGGAGAGTTTAACAAAAAGGTGGTACCAAACTCCTTGGACGGTATTCCAACAATTACCTTGAATGATCAACAAGGTATTCCAATCGTGATCCAAGTGACACGAGAAATGCGTAACGACAGACGCGAAGAGCGGAAAGCGGTTTTAGCAGAAAATGAAATTATTGAAACCATCGAGACGGAATGTATGAGAATTTTGAGAAAACATTCTAATGAATCTTTGCAGGTA
>CAZCKT010000110.1:1752-2265 GCA_964499355.1 uncultured Candidatus Saccharibacteria bacterium
GACAATGACCCAGTCGTTTGTTGGGGTTATGTCGAACAGACCTATGGTCCGGTTTCCAGAGGTTCTCAAGATATTTCGGTTGCAGTCCGAAATTTGTTCAACACGAGAATGGGTAATGAGGAAATTTTCAGTAATTTCATTATTGAGTTTGAAAGAAAAGCTGAATATTGTGGAATTCCGAAGCCTGTGTTGATGGGAATGCTCCAATCAAAAGAAAATGAAGGTATCGTGAGAATGCAAGTGCTTCCAGATCGTTTGATGAAAGACGTTGATGATACTATTGAGAGAAATTTAGGTTATGATGCATTCAGAACTTATATTGTAGAGAGAGATAATGCTCAACACGAATTAAACTTGCAAACTGGGAAGAGTTTCAAGAAACGGGCATATCGTGCTTCATCGAAGAATGAAAGTCAAGGAAAAAATAAATCCGACAATAGTTGTGCGGATAATGTTAGCTCATGGGGATGCTGCTTTAATTGCAAGAATGACAAAGGTCATATGGCAAGAGAC
>CAZCKT010000111.1:0-2259 GCA_964499355.1 uncultured Candidatus Saccharibacteria bacterium
TTTTGAAAGACGTTCGAGAATCGTTTTGTATGAGTGCTCAAATGATGCACCAGTACGATCAAGCTTGTTTACGAAACAAATACGAGGCACCATTGCTTCGTCGGCATAACGCCAGTTGGTTTCTGATTGAGGTTCTACGCCAGCTACACCATCAAAGACCACCACCGCACCGTCAAGCACGCGAAGTGAACGCTTTACTTCTACAGTAAAGTCGATGTGTCCAGGAGTATCGATAATATTGAAACGATGCTTCTTGTTTTTATCACCAGGTGCGTATGTAGGTGTCCAGAAACACGTTACCGCTGCAGAGGTAATCGTAATGCCGCGTTCACGCTCTTGCTCCATCCAGTCAGTCGTAGTCTCACCATCGTGCACTTCACCGATTTTGTGTGACACGCCAGTGTAATACAACACGCGTTCAGTCGTGGTTGTTTTACCCGCATCAATGTGGGCAATAATTCCAATATTTCGAACTTTTTCCAATGGATAATCTCGTTGGTCCATATATCTTAATGTGTGGTCGACAAGTATTCTTGCCTGACGATTATAATTTAAAAAAGAGACTTGCGTCCTTGTGGCACTACTATACGATATGGGGCTTGTTTTTGCAATCCTTTGACAACTTTACTGCAAAATAAAAAACCCCATACTAGTGGGGTTTATAAAATAATTATCTAACGGCGGTATATGTATTTTCCGGGATATAGTAAACTGCGTCCGAATGCCCACCAATCAAGAATATTCTTGTAGCAGGCACAGCACCCTTAGGAAGTGGTTTCGATTTTTTCTGTTTGAGGTGTGAGGCACCCACCATTAACATTTCCTCAATTGATGCAGTCTTGCTCACATTGCGAGAATCTTTTTTTGCGAGACGAGCTCTCTTCTTAATACTATTTTTTTCCTTATTACTCAGAGGTAGCTTTTCAAACTTCCATGGCGCCCAAAAAATTACTTCTGAACGGAAAGTGCCATCATCGGGTAAAATATAAGGTTTCTCCGAAAGTGGGTCGTGTATTTTTTCATTCTCATCAAAAACCCGAATGAGTGCATTTGCTTCAAAACCATTTACTTCATCTTTTCGTAAGAAAGATACTTTTGCAGAATCACCTCCGGCAAGCGTAAGCTCTTTGAAAACTTCGCCTACCCGTAAGGTCCTCCTCAAAGTTGCAGTAAACGTGTTATTAAGAAGCCCAACAGCTTTTTCATATCTTTCTTTCTCACCGTTTTGTAAACAATTGCGTGATGTCGGTTGAAAAGTAACACCGCACAACTGACAAAAATAAATGCTTTCAACCCACTTTTCCCTGCGAGATCCTCGGCCAATAATTCCATTGTGTGCTCCATATTCTTCGTAGAAACCCTGCACAACAGAGTGCTGGCTATTACCACAAAAACCGATGCTTGTTTCGTGCTTTGCTGGTAACATAATCATATTTTTTCTCATGTCTTTGCTTTTTAAAGAGTTGGATTTGGTCAAATTTTACTCTTTACCTCTCTTTTGTCAAATAAAAAAACCGAAGGTTGTTTTGCCTGCGGTTTTTCGAAATAAAAGAATCTCACTTTCACATAGTCGCTACCAAAAGTGGTTCATTAGATCTCCTTAAAAAATGAGAGATTGTTTCTCGAATCTCTACCTTGGTGCCAAAAATTTTTCTCCAGGACTTATGGTGCGTGGCATACAAATTAGTAAGTAGCTCATCTGCTCGTGTAATCGTTTCTGATTTTTTCCCAATAAAATAACCACAAAGATCATGGTAAAAACTTAATGCTTCAATCATTCTCAGATGATCATCGTTTGAGTGTTTTTTGTTTGAGTTAAATAATTCAACTCGCTCAATCATCTGTTGAAGGATTTTATCAACAGCCCGAATCATGTTTTTTTCGTGTTGCTCTCCAATTTTTTTTAACTCATTTTCAAGCTGTAGCGTTCTCTGTTCTTGATAACACTTAATTTCATGTTCGCAATGCTCCTTTGCACTTTCTCTGCTAGATGAGTGCATCCCAATGATTCTTTGCAAAATCTGTATATCTGAATTTTTTTCCATGACACTTATTTTTTAAGTTACATTTTTCTTTACCTTATGCTTTTGTAATTAGGAAGTCAAACAAAAAGAGGGCGTATGCCCTCAAGTGTGTTACTTTACAAACTTCTTTTGTACTTCGATTTTCCTCTTTTTTTTATCCCCGAGTGGGTTGTGAACATCTGCAATAAAATAATTTCCTGCTGTATCTACCCATGCATCTTCGCCTCGGTCAATA
>CAZCKT010000112.1:0-2221 GCA_964499355.1 uncultured Candidatus Saccharibacteria bacterium
GCCGTGCGAGCTCTTTGCTCGACACGGGGATGGCTGGACGCCTATCCTTCAGGAGGTTCGCGAGCTGTTTGGGATTTGACCCGCTCGCTTTCATAACATTAAGAAGCTCATTGGTTTGCCGGCAGGTGCCGGGCTTGAAATTTGAAAGTTTTTTCGGGACCTCGGCTGGGGGAACATGTTCCAGAAAAATGGCTACACCATTGCTGAGTTTTTCTAATTTTGACATATGGACTTGTTTAAGAATTTTCAGTAATAGTACACCATATTATTTTTTTGTCAAACAATAGAAATGGATAGAGTGGGGTATACTAATTGCAATGGAAAACGAATATAAGAAGGCTTTGCGGGGCCTCAATAAAGAACAAAAAGAAGCAGTAACTACAATTGAGGGCCCAGTGATGGTTGTCGCTGGTCCTGGTACAGGTAAAACGCAAGTGTTAGCACTTCGTATTGCTTATATTCTTGAGAATACTGATACATCTGCTGATAGTATTCTTTGCCTTACCTTTACCCGTGCTGGCGTGAGGGCGATGCAAGAACGTCTCGAAAAGTATATTCATGCTGATGCACGAAAAGTTGTTGTGCAAACATTCCATGGTTATGCTCATTCACTCGTTGAAAAATACTATGAGGTTCTTGATTTTGAAACACCACCACGACTAGTAAAGGATGATGATGCTGTGCTTATCATTGATGAACTACTGCATGCGCATAATTGGCAGTACATCTATTCGCGAAGTAGTCCTGCGCTTTATTTCAATGATTTAAAAACACTTGTCTCATTGCTCAAGCGTGAGGGTCTGTCATCGTCTGATTTAATGATTGCTATTGATAGTGATATAAAACGACTCGAAACTGATCCAGAAAGTATTTCATCTCGAGGAGAGAGTAAGGGTAAATTGAAAAAAGAAATACAAAAGAAAATTGATGCACTTGCTCGAACTCGCGAAGTGGCAACTTTTTTTGAGCAGTATGAAGCATTTAAAAAAGAAAGAGGGTTAATGGACTATGATGATGTTCTTGAATATGCAGTAAAAATTGTTGAAGAAAGTGAATCAGCTCGCGCTGATGTGCAAGAAACATACTTATATGTGCTTGTTGATGAGCATCAAGATTCATCTGGTATACAAAATCGATTTCTCGAAGCAGTATGGAAAGGTACGGAAAAGCCCAATATTTTCGTGGTTGGTGATGATCGTCAACTTATTTATGGTTTTGGTGGTGCAAAACTTTCATATTTTGAAGAATTTAAAAGTGCATTTGGACAGGCGCATCAAATTACTCTTATTGAAAACTATCGTTCAACTGCACCAATTTTGTCATTGGCAGACGAACTCCTGCAGAGTAGTCTTGCAAGCGATACGCTTAAAAGTAATCGTACTGAAACACACCCAGTTGTTTTATCTCAATATGTGTATCCACGAGATGAAATTATTGGCGCAGGACTTCATTTTAAAAAAGTTATCGCAGAAGGAGTTTTACCGGAAGAGTGCGCACTCCTCGTTCCAAAGAATCGGCATATTCGTTCTGCAGTGCAGACCCTTCGGGATATGGGCCTTCCAGTCCGTTCGTCTATCGGCACCTCTTTCTTTGAGGTACCAGAAACTGAATCACTTCGTATTGTTTTAGGAGTGATTGCTAGCCCATATGACAATATTCTCCTTGCCAAAACACTCCTTGATACTGTCTCTGGTATTCCCGTACTGCGAGCTCATGCGTTCCTTCACGAAAACAATAATAATACTCTTTCACTGGAAACACTCATTTCTCATGGAAAGGGTGGCAGTTTGTTTGATGAAAGTGATCCAATTGCTTCGTGGGGAAACAAAATTGCTAGCTGGATTACTTATCATCAAACACATTCACTTCTTGAAACAGTACACAAGGTTGGAAATGAATTGCTTGTTGTAACAGCTGATGGACATGAAGCGCTTGTTAGGAGAGTAGAAGTAGTACGCACCTTCATTCATTTGGTTACTGAGCGACTTGAAAGAAACAGAAAAGAAACACTTACAGGTTTTTTACAGTATCTAAACCGACTTGAAGAATATAATCACACGCTTACGACTGCATCTTTCGGTAATGGCAAGGGTATTTCTGTTATGACGCTACACGCTTCAAAAGGTCTTGAGTATGAAAGTGTTTGGATTGCTCATATGAACGAAAGTGTGTTGATGGCAAGTAAACGTATGGCGTTTACCCTTCCTGAATCACTTGAAGG
>CAZCKT010000113.1:0-2215 GCA_964499355.1 uncultured Candidatus Saccharibacteria bacterium
TCTCTTGGTCTTTTATTTCATCCCAAGAGCGATACACAGGTACAGATAGAGGTGATTCTTGAAAGTATCCTTTGCTTTCTTCTAACTTTCCACTTGCAATTCGAGGCCATGCTTTTAAGTAGATAGCTTCTTTATGTGATGATGTTGCTCGAACTAAATCAAAGGAGGTAAAAGAATGTATTTGAGAATCCGTAATTAGACGTCCATGCATCAAGCCCAAAACATAAGCTATTCCAGTTCTAATACCTGAATATGATCCTGGTCCTCTATTGACGAGGACAATGGTGTCTTTTGAAATTGAAACTGAATTATTCATAACGGCAAAAAATTCAGCAAAGTTTGCAACTTCATATTTAGAGTAGTCCGTATCATGGATAGTTATAACGGTCATTGGCTTAAGAGCCGTCTGAATAATAACGTAATTAGCTAAGTTCATAATTTCGTTCTCCTTGATCAAGTAAAGTGATTGTCAGTGTTATGTGTGGAAGTGCTTGGATTTGTGAAATTGCACGTTCTGGCCATTCTATAAAAATGATTGAGTTTGCTTCAAGATAATCCCAAAAACCAATTTGTTCGAGGGTCCTTTCTGCTTTTTCTGGTTCGATTCGATAAAGGTCGCAATGTACTATTTTCTTTTTACTCTCCCAATTGCAATCATATTCTTGTAGAAAGGTAAATGTTGGGCTTGGTAGTGTTTTAAATACACCAATACTTTTTTCAAATTGATTAGTAAAGTGTGTTTTTCCTGCGCCTAAGTCACCAATTAAAAAGATTATTGCGGGGTTTGTTTTCTTTGCAAATGACGAAATTTCAGCTATTGCTTCTTCTCTATTCATAGTCAATTATACCTTACTTTATTGTAGGTTGTTCCCTTTTTTTGTATACAATTTTTTCACCTATTTTTTCCTTCACGGTCAAGATATTTATTAAGTGGTAGCGGTCCATTTTCTTGAGTTCGCTTAGTCGTGCGGACAGATAATTTCCGTATTTTTTGAATGGTGTTGCGACAACAGTCACATAAGTTCGAGGATAGAGCTCAAGGATTTTTTTAATCATCTCGGCATAATCACCATCACAAGATACTAATACCAAATGGAGTGGTTCTCTGGTTTGTATTAAATCAGAAAAAATTTCAGTACTTAAAAATACATCGATATTCGATTTTAGTGTTGTTTTTTCCTCTCGTACCTCAACTTTATTTGGAGTCTTACAGTTGGTGCAATCAAATGATTTAAACTGCGCTTTAGAAAGGTAGCTTTTTCGTGTCAGTAAATGCATATTCATCCCAGCTTTTTCATAAGCCTCATACAAAGCAACTTTTTCTTTATCCTCGATATCGACACCTTCAAAGTATTTAACTGCGCTGAGGTGGTCGTATTTTTGAGTGATATATTCGTTTAGTTTGATAAAATCAAGTTCAATATGGGACTTTCGAAGTGCGTTTCTAATGTTACTTGCGTCAATATAAACGAAAGTCTTTAGTGTTAATAGTTCTAGCATGTTTAGATAATACAGTAATTTCGGCTTTTGTTAAGCTGGCAGCCCAATACGTTGCGACCACTGTATTTTTTTTATAAAGCCTATGTCGTGAGAAACAACGATAAATCCACCTTCATATTCGTTTAGAGCAAATACCAATTCATCAACACTCTCAGTATCGAGATTGTTGGTTGGTTCATCGAGAAGTAATAATGTACGTGGTGATACAGATGCCATTGCTAATGCCAATCTTGCCTTTTCACCTCCACTAAGTGTTCCGGCTACTCTATTTACCTGATCGTCATTTGTAAAAAGGAAATTGCCTAGAATCTTTCGAATTTCTTCGTATTCAAGTTTTGGTGATAATTCTGCGATGTGAGTGACGAGAGTTTTTGTCTGCGCAATAAGTGAATAATGCTGATCAATGTACAAAGAAAGAGCCGGTAAGATTGGTTTCGATTCAGATTTAATTGTATATCCTTCTTCTTTGTGAATTGCCTTGAGTAGCGATGATTTCCCTGACCCGTTACGTCCGTTGAGTAAAACTTTATCTTGATTGGTTACTCGAATCGTTAAATCGACAGTTAGTTGTTTTTCGCCTGCATATAACTGCGCTTTGTTAATATCTACAAGTGAGAAAATTGTATCGTCAACTGAACCTAGTTCTATGTTTAATGTCTGTGACTTCTTTAACTTTTCCCGTACTTCTTTCATTTCGTCTCGCCCCTCACGTTCT
>CAZCKT010000114.1:0-2200 GCA_964499355.1 uncultured Candidatus Saccharibacteria bacterium
TGAAATCTTTTTTTGAATGATCAATGGCATTTTGAAAGGCATTTCTACTTTTTGCTGCAAGAGAAGCTTTCACCTCAAACGTGACCATCTCGTCTTTTCTATTTTCTCCACCACCTACAACTTTAAATCCGATCACATCAACACCATTCGGACTAGTGTTTCTATTCAACTTTGCGTCATGACGAGTACGAGGAACTGTGTAATCGAGCACGAACTGGATGTAGTCTGCGACCAACACTTCTGAGAAATCTCCGGAACGGACACTCGCTCCGGGATTAGCGGTATCTGGAAATTTAACATTTTTCAGGTAGTCACTTCTGGACAAACCCATTGGGGTGCAAGCCTCGTCAATTTTGTCGTCCTGTATGTACTGATTACGGAAGTGCTTAGCCCAAGTAAGCATTATTTTTTCGTCTTCTATATGATTGAAGTCAATAACCTTAACCGCTTGTCCGGTCGTAGTAGTTAGTTCAATTCCTGTGTCAGAAAACCACCTGTAATGATTTACGGGTGGTTTAGGTGCTGCGGCCATTGAAGTTCGTATTTGGTGATTTTGTATCTCATCTTCATTCATGAAATATTCTCTAGTGCAAATTTGTTATACCTTAACCTAAATTTACCTTCTAATTTCACCATTGTAAAGGTCTGCGAGTTACCAACAGGGCGGTCTGGACTCCCTATAGGGGTTGCGTCATCAATTAGACTGTATGAATAATGCAATCAAAGAATTCCAGGCAAATATAATGCGGAGACAGGAGGTAAATCCTGTTAAAGTAAGGTATTGCTTATACGCAAGAAAAAGCACCGAATCAGAAGAGCGGCAGGTACTTTCCATAGATTCACAGATCAAAGAAATGTTAGACTTGGCTGAACGAGAAAAATTGGAAATTGTCACCATAAAAAGAGAATCGCATTCAGCTAAAGAAACTGGCACCCGACCTATCTTTAATGAAATCGTAGAAGAGATAAAGCAAGAAAAGTTTAATGGGATTATGACTTGGGCACCGGATCGGATATCAAGAAACGCCGGTGACCTTGGGAAAATTGTAGATCTAATGGATTCGGGTGCTCTGGTAGAGATAAGAACTTATGGACAACGATTTAGTAATAATCCAAATGAGAAATTTCTCCTAATGATTCTGGGAAGCCAAGCAAAACTTGAAAATGATAATAGAGGCATAAATGTAAAACGAGGACTGCGAGCCAGAGTGGAAATGGGATTATGGCCGGGCATGGCTCCGGTTGGATATTTAAACCAAAAACTTATAGATAAAAAATGTCAGATAATCCAAGATCCTCAACGAGCGCCTGTTGTACGGCAAATATTTGAAAAAGTTGCCTTTCAACAATGGTCAGGAAGAAAAGTATATCACTGGCTAAGATTTGAATTAAATTTCAAAACTGTTGGTAATCATAATTTATCTGTCAGCAATATTTACAGATTATTAACTAATACCTTATATTACGGAGTTTTTGAATACCCCAGAAACTCTGGCAATTGGTATAACGGCAAGCATGAACCGATTATTTCGAAGGAGGTATTTGATAAAGTACAGGAGCATTTAAAACGAGATAATATACAAAGACAAAGTCATGAGTTTGCATTTACCAAACTTATGGCTTGTGGACTGTGCGAGTCAATGATATCTGCCGAAGAAAAGTATAAAAAACTAAAAGATGGTACTGTTGCCAAATATATCTACTATGGATGCGGTCGAGCGAAAGACAGGCATTGTAAAAACCAATATATGCGAGAGGAAGAACTAATTGAACAGCTTGTTAAGTTATTAGACCGAATTGATTTTAATGATTCACAGATGCGCTATAAATTTGAGGAAGAGCTAAAACGGTTTAATAAATTTCAGCGCGGAGTGCTGGGGTTGAGCAATCAAAATACTAGGCATACTGATGTTGATTTGAAGACTTATGCTAAGTATATTTTAAAGGAAGGGACGAATGAGGAGAGGCGGGAATTGATGGGATTGCTCAAAAGTAGAATCTTCTTAAAAAATAAAGAGATGTGTCTTAGGTAGAAAAACTAAGACTTCTTTAAGTTTTTTTCCCTTTGAAAGCTCCTTTTAATCTACCACTAGAATCACAGTAATACACTCCAGCAATCTCAAGTCGTCCTTTGTATTCATGTTTTCCAGACCCACTTCCTCCAATAAATTGTTTTTCTCCTAACAAAGTCCAAAAAACT
>CAZCKT010000115.1:0-2197 GCA_964499355.1 uncultured Candidatus Saccharibacteria bacterium
CTCCCCTTATGCAACGAGTCTTCTGTATCACCGCCACACTTTTAGAGTATTTCATACTCAGTCACAGCATCGCGCATTTCACCACGAGCGTTACTTCCTGTTGACCATTTTCTAATATCACCAACTGCTCGACCGATTGGAAGCTTTATCACCCCCTTCAACTCTTTTGGCCAACCGTACACATACGCGAAATATACTTTCTCGGTTGTTCGTTCTTGAAATTGTTTTTTGAAAAATAAAAACGCTTGCTGTGTTTTTGCCACAAGAAGCACTCCTGTCGTATCTTTATCGAGGCGATGAACTATCCCTGGGCGTGGCACAATAATGCTTTCACCCTTATGCTCAACAACTAACGGCTCGCCAATTGTTTCAAGTTCTGGATATTCATGCAAAAGAGCCTCCGCAATCGTAGGGGTATCATGCTTTCCATCACCATGAACCGCAATCCCTGCTGGTTTATTGATCACAAGTAAATCATTATTTTCATAGAGAATATATGATCGAAGTTCCATTTTTGTATATTTATACTATTAAATCTATACTTATTTAAAAATCAATACCCTTTCAAAAATTCTTCAATACTTTGTTTAGCATTTCTACTTTAATTTTTTGAAACAAATTCTTTGAATTTTTCAATATCAGTTTTTGAACCTAAAATATGAATTTGATCCTTATTAAAAACAGTAATTATTTTTTGATTAGGAATACCAAATTCTTTCCCTGACACCGGGTGTTGCTCAATATAATCTTCTCCAGAGATAAAGTTAATAACTGCATCTGAATCTTTTAATTTTTCGTCATACTGCGGAGCCAAAATGTTTTTCTCTGTTTGTTTTCCAATTTTAAACAAAGCTTCTGATAGAGGTCTGTCCACATCATCTACATATTCGCCCGTAGCTTTTGTTTCGTGAGGATTTTTAATATCTAATAAAACTGGATAAGCATATTTTCCATATCTTTTAACAAATTTGAGGTTGGTACTAAAATTATAAACACCTTCCAAGCTGTTTAATGTATCGAAATTTGGTTTCATCGGTTTAAAGCCTTCATCTTTAAATTGGGTATCAGAGTAATGCCAAACAATACTCTTAACAACACTTTCAGGAAAAATAGTTTTTAAATATTCTGCGTAAAGCTCAATCGCTTCTTTTTGCTCGAAGGATTTCACTTTCTCTTTTATCTGTTCTTTAGCTTTTTGTAAATTCTCAAAATTGCCAACCTTATCTTGAACATCATCAAGGTTTATATAATTTCGTTCTATATTTTCAGGAATAATATAATTATCATTTTCAACATCCATTTGCGAAGCAATTGGATGTTTACTTACATGAAAATTTTCAAATTCCTCTTTTGATATTTTCACAACAACCAAATTTGCACCTAGAACTCGCTTCGCATCTGTGCCAAATGATTGTTGCGATTTTCGTAAATATACAAGTGCAGTTTCTAAATCTGGAGAAAACCATTGCCCCTTTAAGTCTTTATGTGAAGTTATTCCATCAGGCTTCCTCTCAATATTTTTGTTTTCTATACGATACAGAGAAATAGTTTCGCCAGATTTTGTTGCTTCAAGCGCAATATTTTCTAATTCAGGATTAAGTTTAAAAACTTCTTGTATATTTTTCTCTTGTTCAGAAAGCAAAAAATGCTCAACAGATTGTTCAGCTTTTGGTAATTCAACCTTATCAATAGGATTAACTGATGGCTTTTCCATAATTCGTTTAAGGTGCGCGATAGAGGATTCGAACCTCTGACCCTTCCCACGTCAAGGGAATGCTCTACCAACTGAGCTAACCGCGCAAGCGTACCACACAAACGAATGTGCAACATACTATGTTTTCACTTCGTGTGTCCCCGGTAGGAATCGAACCTACATACCCGGCTTAGAAGTCCGGAGTTCTATCCATTGAACTACGGGGACAATATATGCAGGCTACCGCAGGAGAGAGAGAACGTCAATCAACAAGAAAGCGAAGCCCTGCACCGATAGCACTACCATACCCGAGTGCTTCTTTGAGTGGAATTGGTGGAACCTCATCATTGTCAAGATGCGCATGTTTCCATACAGGAGCAAAACTACACGATAAATGTAGCGCACGAGAAAGAAACTCGGGTAGGCTGTGAATATAAGCGTCAGTGCCAGCAAGATACGCACGGTCACAACTAGCTATCCTCATTTTCATTTCATGGGTGTGTG
>CAZCKT010000116.1:0-2195 GCA_964499355.1 uncultured Candidatus Saccharibacteria bacterium
ACCCCGAATTTCTTGGCTAAATAATATAAAGAAACCATTCCCCTAAATCGATCGGCTAGGCCACCCGCTTGAACTGTGCCGTCAGCTATATATATTAAGGACTTGGCATTCGAAAAATTATTTTTCAAATGCATTTTGTCAGGATAGTTGCTTTGAAAATGTATACTGGATTTGAGGTGCGCTTTTATGTGTTTAATAGTCCATATGGGAAGAAGATTTTTTACAATAGACCTTATGCTTTTATTAAACATTTCGACGGTATTCTTTGCGGAGTTTATCTAGTAGTTCTGGATATTCATTCATTAGATTTTTAAACTGTATGTCATTTCCTTCTTTGCTATTTACTTCTTCAAAAAGTCCTTTTTCACTTGGGTCAACAGGATCAAAATTTTGCAACTCATGTTGTACAATTTTATACTTAGTGCCATTTAACCTTCCCATAGCCCAAAACCAGATGTCGTCACCGCTTGGAGCAATTCGCATAAACAAATCGCGACTTAGGCATCTTTTGTCAAGTGACTTAGGTGGATATAGTATACCATTTACTCCCGTTGGAAGGATTGAAAATTCCGAAACACAATCGTCTTTATTAATACATTTTTTCCACTCACTGTAAGGCCTTACTTCTAATTGGTCTGTCATTGTAATCCCATGGCATCGAAATCCGAGTATACACATTGGATCTTTCTTGTTCGCCAAAATGAGTCTATTCAACCAATCATGTGGATATATGACGTCATCATCTGCAGTAATCAAGACATCATTTGGGTATGTTAGTAAAGCCGGTATGAGTTTTTTGTATGACTTAATATCGTCACAATATTTAATTTCTAATCCACAAGATATCAACTTATCATAAACTTGAGGAATTTTACTACCGTGTGCTAGCCATAAAACGAGTTTATCAGGCAAAACTTCTTGATTCAAAATGCTCGCTATGGCATACGGAGCAGTATCATTAATACGCGAACCGTAGCTTGTAAGTGTTACACAATACAGTGGACCATCTCTAATATCCCGAGTTTTAATGGTCGAACATCTATTAATTAATCGCCATTTAATTATTCCGACATTTATTCTTGCGTACACCTTGACCCAGTAGTCGGGTAGTTTGCTCTTGATTGATTTTCGAATCGTCTGCATGAAGGCATTCATTTTTAATGGGGTCTTTTATTCTCTGTTGTTGTACTTGTAGTGTTTTTCATTGAACCGGATATGCCTAATTGGAATGCCGCCTACAATTTCAAATTGTTGTACATCTCTATTTACAAATCCAAACGCTCCAATAACTGCATTATTTCCGATAGTTACTCCTGGTCCAATATAGCAATGATCACCAATCCATACCTCATTACCTATGATTACACTTGATTCGAACTCTTTGAGGCTTTCGTTGTAATAATCTGATGTAGGCCGATTAAGATCATGTGTTTTTGATGAAATATGAACAAAGCGTCCAATGGCGCAATTTTTACCTATAGTGACACTACTATTTAAGCCGCTATCTATTCTTGTGTGATCATTTATGTATGTATTGTTGCCAATAATAATGTTGCCTTCAAGTGAGATGTTGTTAAATTTTACTGAGCTAGAAAGGTTGTATTTTTTATAAATTTCTTCTCGTCTGTATTGTTCCCCGAGTGATAGTAGTTTGTTTGCTATTCTCTTCACTAAAAATTTAAAATATAATATCATTACTGTTTTATGAATTTGATGAAGTCAGTCTCTCACGCATCCATACTTTAGCAATCTCAGGGGGCTTGCCGTTTGCTTTTTCGATTCGACGTTTAGTGCTAGATCTCATCGCTGTTGAGTTCGGCTTCCGCATGCTGATTTTCACGGCTGTGGATACTTCAAGCGCTGGGAATCACACAGGACGTCACGCCTCAGTGCCTGTCGCCAAACGTTTTTTGAAAATCATCCCTAGAGGAAACACCTTGGAATGTGCGGCTTTACTGTGTACATCCGATCATTCCTGTACGCGTGACGGACTGATGGATAAAGCTTCAGCCTTCATACAGTTCCTGTCAAAAATTCCGTAACGAGTAAATTTCTATTCTTTATATGCGCATAAAGCATAAGCTTAATGACTTGATCAACGATTGTTATGGGCTCTGTTGCACAAATTGAGGGAAAGATGTTCCGCCCCTGACCCCGGACGCAGTTACCCCACGCGCACCGTCTCGGGCGTGCCG
>CAZCKT010000117.1:0-2178 GCA_964499355.1 uncultured Candidatus Saccharibacteria bacterium
GCATCAGAAACACACATTGTTTCAGATGTTGCTACAACCAAGAATCTCATAAACAAATGATAACACAGTCAAAAATAAAAACAAACAACTAATACACAAATGCTATGTATGTCTTATGAGAAGCGATGCTATTTCTAAAATCAGTCCTGCTGTTTTTAGGGTAATTGAGAACTTTGGAGACATAATTCTGTCTCTCAATACAAACAATTCTGAAAATGATTTCAAAGTAATTTCTATTGTAAAAGAGTGTTTGGACTTCATAATTGGTGAAACAGAACTTTATCCCACAAAAGAAAGCGTAAGATTTGCCATTCTCTATTCTGGATTTACAAAAACAGCACTTCCGGTTATTGAATTCTATATCTTTCTTTCTTGTATACTAAATAATAGCCCCAATGATCTAAGAAATGAAAAAAACATAATTACTCTTATGAAATATCTTCATTCTTATGACAATACAATGAATCTTAAAAGACAGCTTGAATTTTTTGAGAGATTTAGTGAAGGAGAGAGTTTTAATTGTTCATAAAGAGTTAAGATGCGTAGCGACGCAGCAAGAAGCGTGCCAAGCGAATTCGCTGGCGTTCGGCGCGGCGGGCTGCTATGCTCGATCTATGACCCAGCCGACCACGGTTTCTGCTATTGATATTGCAATTTGCAACATTTTTTCAGTTATCATTAACTGTAGCGAAATAGCTCCATCTGAAATTTGGCAGGATTTGATGCCATCTGAAATCATTGCGAAATCAAACAATTTTGCTGTTATTAACACTCACAATGAAAACAATATCTTCATCTATCTTGAAACTCGAAAAGACCAAATCGCTAGAATGAAGCGCCTTTCTGAAGTGGAGATTACTCCATCCTTTTTCCCAGAAATCTTTTTCTGTGAAATGATAAACAACGTGTGTGTTTGTATCATTGATGGCGGTGAAAAAATTGAAGATAGCGAAAAGCTAGAAATCCAAAGTTGGAATGACATGGTTAAGGAATTTGACTATGAGAAGATTTACAATTTTATTTTTGCTGTCTTTAATGAAGACGTTTTTGATACTCAATTTAGAGCTTTTCTTCGTAGAAGTTTCAATGATGGAATCATGGTTAGTTTTGTTAATCCAAACTTGTCGTTTTACAAAACCGGAACTGGATTCTTTACAATTGCTCCAATTATGACTCGTTTTTCTGATCCTGAGAAGCTTAGGAAGCTGCTTGATGAGGCGAATAAGGAAAACAAAGAAGCTGGAGAAGAAGAAGACTTGGAAGAATAGTGTTTTAGTAAATTCTTTTATTTGTTTTTGTGTGAATAAGCAAATCGTGTTATTCCTTGTGTATGATACCTTCACCTCCTGAAAGATGGCAAAACATTATTGCTGTAAAAGCAAGAGAAGCCTTTATTGATGAAATGCGAAGACATGATTTGAATGATGTGGTTGAATTGTACGAGGATGGTAATAGTGAAAAATATATTGGTGTTATATTTGGAGTTATGGCAAGCAATGCAATAAGAAAAGAAGATGATGAGTCAAGAAAGATTTATCTTGGCTTGATGGCTATGAGTAATTATTTACATGAAGCTAAGCACTCTCGTCCTGGCTCAGAGATGGCAGCTAAATTGTTTTGGATACAGTTAGAGAGGGCACACCCAGGAAGCATTGAGCAGTATTTGGGTGGAAGTTGGCAGGATTTAATTAAGTTCTAGCCGTGTGCTATGGTCCTTCATGGACCTCTCCAACGTCAAAAACGATCTTTCCCAGGCTTCTATTCGTATTCAGGCTCGTCAATTGCTGAATATGGTTCAAGAGCCTATTGCTGCAAATTTGGCTGCAAAGATTGATCCAGGCAATTCTGACCCTGGGATGAAAGACAAGTTGATTATGTTTTTCAGCACTGAGAGTGGAAAGGCAATTTTTGGAATTCTTGTCTCAATGCTTGTTGAAACTCTTGGACTCGACAATGAAACCATCAAGGCAATCAATAAAGAAATTCGGATTGAGTCTATGGCTGTAATTGGTGATGAAGTTGCAGATGTTGTAATGGGGCCTCTCAGGGAAGTTCTTGCTAATTTTGCATCTGGCAAAAACAACAATTTCAACTTCAAAATTGGATCGCCCTCTATCGAAGAAGGAATGAAGATTCCTACTGTTGAGTTCACAAATGCAACCGCTACCGTAAAAAAGT
>CAZCKT010000118.1:0-1307 GCA_964499355.1 uncultured Candidatus Saccharibacteria bacterium
TACAATCTTGTCTAAGTCTGCTTGTGCACCACGTCGAGTTGGTAATACGCTGAATTCAACCAATCGAACAGGGCTGAAGATTGTGTCTACAGGAATTCGTCCGATTTCGTCTCGTAATGATTCGTCTGCTCGCTTGTATCCAACACCCTTCTCTACGATTGCTTCCAATGAAAGTGTTGTTGATTCGTCAGTAATTTCTGCGATAACATAATCACCATTTACAATTTCAACATCCTTTGCAACTGAAAGATCTTTTGCTTTAATAACACCTTTACCTTTTTTGTTGAGGGTTAATACTGTTGATGATTCTTTACCTGCAACTTTTACACGAACATTCTTTAATCGGAGAACAATATCAAGAACATTTTGCTTGATACCTGGGATTGTTGTGTATTCGTGTGTTAAGTTGTTAATTCTTACGCTAGTAATTGCTGCACCTTCTAATGAAGAAAGCATAACGCGTCGCATTGCATTTCCGAGAGTATTACCATAACCCTTTGGCAATGGTCCAATTTCGAATGATGCTACTGCTCCAACTTCTTTCTCTGTGAGCTTGGTTAGTGTGATTCCAGAAAAATCTACCATATCCATTTACGTTAAAGTTATCTCGAGTACAACTCGACAATTAAATTCTCTCTAATTGAAGGATCAATCTGTTGTCGTGTTGGTAACGCAACTACAGTGATCTTATTCTTTTCTACATTCAACCATGCTGGAACGATAGGTCCCTTATAATCTACTTTACCGTAGGTATATAAGTCTTCTTTCATTTCTACAACATCGTTAACTCGTACTACAAATGATGGGATAGTAACTCGCTTTCCATTAACATAAACATGTCCGTGGGAAACTGCTTGTCGTGCTGCGTTCTTTGATTTTGAGAGTAATGCAACATATACAACGTTATCCAATCGTCTCTCCAAAACTTGAAGCATAATGTATCCTTTGTCTTGGTTTGAGTTCTTTGCTGTTTTTACTGCAAGAGCGAAGAATCGTCGGAATTGCTTTTCCTTCATTCCATATAATCGCTTTACTTTTTGCTTTTCACGAAGCTGACGTGCATATGAGGAGAGCTTTGATGGTGAAATACCGTGCTGTCCTGGTTTTGTTTGTCTTTTACCCCATGCTTCCTTTGCAGAAAAGCTTCTTGCACCTTTAACGAATAGGTTTGTTCCTTCTCGTCGGCTTAATCTTTCTTTTGGTCCAATCATACTTATTTCTAATCAACTAACTACTTTCTTGGTTTGCGTGGTGGACGGCATCCATTGTGTGGAGTTCTCGTCATATCCGCAAGTAATGTAACTGAA
>CAZCKT010000118.1:1317-2172 GCA_964499355.1 uncultured Candidatus Saccharibacteria bacterium
GCCTGCGCCTTTAACATATACCTTTACTTCTCGTAAACCATACTTATCAATTGCCTCGGTCGCTGCTGCGAATGCCGCTTTGGTTGCTGCATATGGAGTTTTCTTTTTAGAGTTCTTAAAACCTACTCGGCTTGGGGTATATTGAACGAGAGCGTTACCACTTTCGTCTGTTAAGGTAACCAAGGTGTTATTAAAGGTTGCGAGAATATGTGCTTCTCCTGCGAGTACCTTTACTTTTGCCTTCTTTACTTTCTTTACAACTGCTGTTGTTGCTTGTGCTTTTTTTGATTCTGCCATACTATTCAAGGTCGAAATTTATGTCTTTGTAATCTTTGGATTTAATCCACCTACTGCCATGTTTCTACCTCGGCGAGTATGTGCATTGTGTCGTGTTCTTTGACCGCGAGTTGGCATATTAATGATATGTCGGATTCCGCGATAGTTCTTAATGTCCTTTAATCGTCGGATATGCTCTCGCACTTCTTGTCGAAGATATCCTTCTACAACATAGTTTTCTTCAATGAAGTTCTGGATTGCTTTGATTTCTGGATCTTTGAGCTCGTTTGCTCGTTTGTCTGGATCGATCTTACAAACAGTACAGATTTTCTCTGCACGCATTGGACCAATACCAAAAAGATAACGAAGTGAAATTCTCACTTTCTTGTCATCTGGGATTTGTATACCTAAAATTCGTGGCATTATATGCTTAACAATAAGTTATCCTTGCTTCTGCTTGTGCCTGGGGTTGGCGCTGCAATAGACATAAACTACTTTTTTATGCGGTTTGTGCGCGCCCTTTTTAGTGCGGATAACTACGTAGCACTTAGGGCATCGCTTGGTTACGCTTGCTTTAAC
>CAZCKT010000119.1:0-2130 GCA_964499355.1 uncultured Candidatus Saccharibacteria bacterium
AGCCATACCGCAAGCGGTTCATGAGTAACAACAAGAATACTGCCCTCATCCCTGTACCGCAATTCATTTAAGAAATCATGCAGATATGCGTCCGAGGCTTCAAGTATGAGATCTTCGCGCCGAAGAACCTTCTCTGGTGAAAGACCGAATGCTTTTGCAATGAGGCCTGCCGTATGGGCAGTTCTGATTGATGGAGAACATACCACAAGTTCAAGCGAACACTTTTTCTCTGAAAGTGTGGCCAATAGAAGTGGGATACAATTTTCATTTAAATCCGCTATCCCCTCCCCGGTAAGTTCACCAGTTACTGGGTTGTATCCCGCATGGCGCATTAGTACAAGTGTTTTCATTGGACAATCAGTTTTAAATATTAAATCAAAATAAAATACAATTGTCAACTTATTGATTTTATCTATAATGTGCGGTACTGTAATGATGCAGTATTGCGCGGTTAGCTCAGTTGGTAGAGCAATCCGTTTACACCGGAAAGGTCGGGGGTTCAAGTCCCTCACCGCGCACAAATTTAAATCAATCTGCATTAAAAAAGCCCTCGATATTTCGAGGGCTTTTGCTGTAATGCATTAAGATTACGAAGCTTTTGTTGTTCTGATCCAACCAAAGCGTTCGATTTGTTCCTTTTCCATAACTGCATAGAAAGGAAAACGATTATTGAGAATAATTTCTTCGGCGATATCACATTCAACTGACATGCCACTTTTTGTCACAACAAGCACTTTCGTTCCGAGTGAAATTGAAGGTGCTTTTCCAATGACAGTAACTTCAAATTTACTCTTCTTGGTCATGGCATTAATATGCCCTTTTCCTTCAATCTCATCTTTTACCATTGTTGCACTGAAAGGGATTTTCGTCTCAAACAGCGTACTCTCGTCTATTGTTGCCATAACAGTATCACCGCTTGCGGTTACTACCGTTACCATATGGCCACCAAGAAGATCGGTGCCATTATACTTCACAACACGAACCTCATGCTGGCCACGTTGGCAAGCAGTCATTGCGATCGCTAAGAGTGCGAACAGATACTTCAGAATGTTTTCCATGGTTTGGGGTTTTTGGTTTTAATGAACAAATTATTTTTTATTATAGCATATTTATATATATTGTCAAGCAGTTTTACAGACTATATATTATAACTATTTTATAAGAGTAACTACTTACCATAATAAAACCCCCAATTGGGGGTTTTGATTTTATAGACTGAAAGTCGTCAGATATTACATTGAAACGTACGGATGATCTCTTCGATTTGCGCGTAAGCTTTATCCCAATTTTCGGTACTGACCGATCGGGAAAAATAACCTTGGAATCGAAGTTCTCGTTCAGCCGTTTCAAGACGTCGTGAAAAATCTTCGTTTGCATCCATCGAATAATGTTCCAATTCAACCTTTATCTTTTCATATGATGCATAAAGAAAAATGGAAAATACATCATCACCTCCGTATTCTTGCGCTAATATTTCTGCGTTTCGAATACTCATTGAGCAAATGCAAACAAACGCACTTTGCTTGTACTCAGCGCGCAAGCGTTCAATTTCTTCGTTAAGAATTCCATACCGTGCGAAAAGCGAAGGTATTTCCTTGTACGCCTCGACATGAGAGAAAAACTTCTTGAGCGAAACTTTGCGCGCAAAGTCAATCGGGGTAAAAAAATGATAATCGTCTCCACTCGGCTCACCGGGAAGCATATGCCGATCGGTAGCAAGAATCATTCTTTTCATTTTTCGGTCGCGACGTAAACTCTCGTTGTTTAACATTTTGTTCACGACCTTTGTATCCCAAAGCATCAATGGAGATGAAATGGTAATAAGGGGACAGCTGAGACATTACCCGGAAGAGAAATTGACGTGCCATCGTGAGGCGTTGCTGTGATATCTGTCATGGTACAACTTTTTGGTTCAACAAAATAATAGCACAAAAAATTAATCTGGTCAAAAATACCATAATTTGCTACACTGTGCTGACATGAAAATTCTTGCGATAGAAACATCGTGTGACGAAACATCACTTGCAATACTTGAACTACGCGGAGCAGTAACTTCTCCAACTATTACACGACTTGCACACACGACTGCATCTCAAATTGAACTCCATGCTCACAATGGTGGCGTATTCC
>CAZCKT010000120.1:0-2122 GCA_964499355.1 uncultured Candidatus Saccharibacteria bacterium
AGATAAGTTCGGATAAGTTACTTTCACATAAAACAAACCCGCGCGATTGCTTGAGGCAGAAAGGCAAAGACGGCGGGATTTGTTGTATTTAGCGTCTATCCCGTTTCCATACAGAGGTTATAATGACTCTTCCCGTATCAGGAGTAATGAAATAATAAATCCCGATTTCATAACCATTATATTTTTGTGCCATCATATTATCTTTGATGACATAGCCATGATTATAAACATCAAGTGCATCAGCTTCCGTAAGTCCTCGTTGTTTTGCAACTAATTGAAAGTTATTTGAAAAATGAATTACCCGTTTGTCTGCTTCATATTTCCACATATGATCTGAACGAACAACTTGCTTTCCCGCTGTCCCAAATACTTTTGCAATGCCATCAAATATTCCCATACCCAGATTATAGCAAAACAGTGATTGGGGACAAGTTTGGTACTATAACGTCTCCTTCAGGTTATTTTCAGCTCACTTGCTATAATCGTACTATGAGAATTCTCGTTGTTGAAGATGAACATAAAATTGCCCATTCGCTTAAAAAAGGACTTGAGCAAGAATCGCATGCAGTTGATGTTGTCTATGATGGAAAGTCAGGATTGGATTATGCTTTATCTGAAGAATATGATTTAGTCATACTTGATCGGATGCTTCCTCAATTAGATGGTGTTGAGGTATGTCGAAAACTTCGGGAACAAAAAAATCATATTCCTGTTTTATTACTTACTGCTAAAGGACAAGTTGATGATAGAGTAGAGGGACTTGATGCTGGAGCAGATGATTATCTCATCAAACCATTTGCCTTCTCCGAGTTACTCGCCCGCATTCGTGCACTTTCACGCAGACCCAAACAAGCTATTGCGACAATTCTTACCTGTGATGATCTATCATTGAATACAACAACGTTTGAAGTAATTCGTAACGGGAAAATCCAGTTATCTCACAAAGAATATTCGCTGCTTGAATATTTACTGAGACATAAAGATCAGGTGATTAGTAAAGATCAAATCATAAGTCATGTATGGGACTATGATGCAACAGTTTTGCCAAATTCAGTTGAAGTATACATCAAGCACTTACGAAAAAAAATTGATGGGGATGGACAAAAACCTTTGATTCATACGATACGAGGATTTGGTTATAAACTAAGCTCACAATCATGAAACTTTTTCAGTCAGCTCGAATGAAGCTGACGGCTTGGTATCTGCTTATTATTATGTGTATTACCGTACTTTTTAGTATGGTGTTGTATCGTGCGCTTACTTACGAGTTGGATAGATTTCAGCAGCGGCAACGTATACAACTTGAAAATCCTGCAGGACCTTTCTTACTCTCTCCGCAGGAATATCAAATGAGACAAGATTATATGGAGTGGAGTATTCAGGCTGTAACAGATGCAAAACAACGAACATTTTGGTTGCTCGTTGGAATCAATGGCATTATATTAGTAGTCTCAGGAGGATTAGGCTATATCCTTGCTGGACGAACGTTAAAACCCATTAAAGATATGGTAGAAGAGCAGCAACGTTTTATCTCCGATGCCTCACATGAGCTGCGTACTCCACTTACTGCGCTTAAATCAGAAATTGAAGTTGGACTTCGAGACAAAGGATTTAGTTTAAAAGAAGCACGTGAGTTACTTACCAGCAATCTTGAGGAAGTAAATAAGTTAACAACATTATCAAACAATTTATTGGAGCTGACATATCAAAGAAGTAGTAAACCTTCGGTAATGGAGAGTCAAATTGAGGTTCAGGTTTTGATTATAGATGTTTTAAAGAGAGTAAAAGGACTAGCAAAGAAGAAAAAAATTGAAGTAGTTGTTGGCCAATTATCAGGAAAAATACGAGGAAATCAAGAACAGTTAAGTGAAGTATGTATAATACTTATTGATAATGCAATTAAATACAGTGAGATAAATACCACAATTGCTATTACAAGTATTATTGTTGGGAACCAAGTAAAAATAACGATTAAAGATCAAGGAATTGGTATTTCATCACAAGATCTCCCCCATATTTTTGATCGTTTTTATCGAAGTGATAATGCACGAAGTAAAACACGTGCAACTGGTTATGGGCTTGGTCTTTCCATTGCCAAAAAAATTATTGAAGAACATAACGG
>CAZCKT010000121.1:0-2068 GCA_964499355.1 uncultured Candidatus Saccharibacteria bacterium
CGAAGTTTGGGTAGTGGACCAACATGCAGCAGCAGAACGAGTACGATATGAGCAGTTTAAAAATGCATACCTTAACGGCGATTCCATACCAAAGCAGCACTTGCTGGTTACAAATGATGTTCCACTTACAGAAGAGGAATCCATTGTTTTGACCAAACACATGAACGTTTTAAATAGACTTGGTTTCGATGCAACAATTGCAAACCAATCTTTACTAGTTTCGGCGATACCTACTTTTCTTCTAAAAGCCGATATTACGCGGTTATTAAAAGACACCATCGCAGAGTTCCTCGAACATGACGACATTTTCCTTACTCCAGTTATTGATGATTTTAGTAGCGAAAAAAATATGAGTTTAGTCATTGCAACGATGGCATGTCACAACTCAGTAAGAATGAACGAGCGACTTTCAGTTCCGGAAGCACGTTCGATTATTACTAAACTTCTTGAGTGCAAAATACCGTATGCATGCCCACACGGAAGGCGAGTAGTTTGGCGAATGTCAAAAGAAGAGGTTGACCGACAATTTATGCGATAACTGGATTTTGTTAGCTTGCTATTTATCTATGCAGTTGTGTATAATTACACAGTTTAGCAATAAACAACCAATATGCCGGGGTGGTGGAATGGCAGACACGCTACCTTGAGGTGGTAGTGCCCGTAAGGGTGTGGAGGTTCGACTCCTCTTCTCGGCAAATAGGCGAGTATTCAACAAACGTTGGGTAGTCGTCTATTTTTTATCTATCTCTATCAGGCCTAGGCTTTGGTGAAACACCTTTTTTGAACTTTGGTTTGCCTCCTTTCTGACGATCTCGTCGCGACTTTTCTTCTTGTTCAAGAAAAGCAGCAATCCGCTTACTTGCAGCTTCTTCATCGTCAGGTGTTGTAGCCTGCACTTTGGCAGAAAACAATTCTTTTGTGTTAAATTCGGGTTGTGATTTTGGTTTCTCCGCTTTTTTAGGTGCTGGTTTTCTAATATTTAGCGTTTCAACTGCTACAGTTATTTCATCAGCTTTTTGTTTTGCTATTATCTTCCCTACAAGCTCTTCTAATTCTTCAATAGAATTAACCATAACTCCGGTTAATCTTACTATTACAGGCAAGTTTACGTTCTCAAAAACATCTAATGGTACTTCAACATATTTTGGCGAAAGAAAGTTTCGCATTTCTCGAACCTCAACTTCGGTGTAATTTCTGGAATCGGGTTTTCTAATTCCTACAGCAGGTAGAAGCATTGGATGTTCAGGGATCGCTTCAATCTTGAATTTTCCTTCAATAACATCAACCAAATATTTGGCAATTCCTACTAAACTCATGTCTGTCTGCTGCATTAAATGTCTCACAAGAGGAATTCCATGCGATACTTCTTGAACATTGTTTCCAAGTGACGAGAGTGAAGAGTTAATTTCTTGTATTTCCGATTGTGTAAATAATTCAAATTTTTTCTTGAGTAACTTAGCAATTTTTGCCGCTACTTTTTGCATTGTTTCAAGTTGCTCTGCAATTGATATGTAGCCAGCATTTGCTACTTTATTTACAGGTATTACGTGTATCTCGTTATCATTATGAGTTGTATTTAATGCAACAATCATTAATGGATTTTTATTAAATAATGCATCAGCAAATTGTTCGAATTCAAAAAAGAGTTCTTTTTGGTTTATCTTTCCTATAAGACCACCAACTTCTGGAACACCCATCAACACAGCAGCAAGTATCTTTTGTGTTTTCTTATTGAATCCTTTAAATAATTCTAATGCGAATTTAAAATCTTTATTATTCTCATTGAACCCAAACTTCGAATTCCGAAGATCCTTACGTGATACACGTTCAACCAATAATTTTGCTAAATCTATGATTGGTTTATGAACTGTAATTGCTTCGGCAATTGCATTGGGTATTACTAATCCTGTGATTTTTTCTCGGAGTTGTGCTAATAAAAACTTTTCCTCTTTCCGATCTTGAATGTCAAGTTTAACAATTTGATCAGGACGTGTTGCTGACCATTTCATATGCATTCGCTTCATTCTTATAATTTCTTTGCGTGTAAACATATATGAATATGTATTTG
>CAZCKT010000122.1:0-2065 GCA_964499355.1 uncultured Candidatus Saccharibacteria bacterium
CAATGCAATCCTAGAATATCTCGATACGGACACATATGACTTCTCGGGTCAATTGATCGATAAGCTGGTGTCATCCTTTTTACGATTTAATGATCGTGCCGGTAGCATCTATTACGATACGACTAGCCCGATTAGAAATATGATCGCAACTTTGCCTTATTTGAAATTGGTGGAGGCAATTGAACCTAGGGTCGTGTTTGATGAATGCACGAATCTGCCAATGATCCGGCACCACGACGGTCACCGTACCTTGGCGACACGTCAAGATGTCGCATATAAGCGTCAACTCGCCGCAATGAAACGGATTCGTAGTAACGGTCAACTCACTTCTGGAGTGATCACTCCAAATGATCCATTGTCATTTGGCAACCCTTGGAAGAAAATGTTCTGGTTCAATCCAGACACCGCACAATTATTTGTGTTCGACGTTGCCAGTGATAATTTTGATCCTACCATGGATTTAGTAGGATCGGCTGGGCAATATGCCTACAATCGGTCTAGAAATTTGCTTTGGAGATCAAATGGACAAACCTGGTTACCAGAGCCAGATCTATCGCTACCATGGAAAGAATTCAAGCCGGAAGACATTACCAATGCGCTAATCATTAGGCTCGAGCGCATTTTATATGAAAACGTACCACAGGTGCGTGCACCGCTGGCCGGAACTGTTCCATATAATGAAACGCATTATGCTACGATGGCGACGAATTATGGCGGTAAATGGCGCGCCTTGATGGAAAAGCAATTTATTGAATACGCGGCGCGCCAGAAGTTAGACCCATATGCTCACACCTTTTTCAACGCCAGTGATCCATTCACTTGGAATTACAGCAATATGCCATTGGCGGCAGGTACCGGTGCGATGTGGTACGACGTGTACGCAAAAGTGTATGACACAGCTAGACCAGATATACATCCGCACACGCTGCTAGGTGTAGGGTATGAACAGACGGAATCGAAACTGCATGATCTCTTGAACGATGCCGCGATCGCGGCCGCGGCCGCGACACTGCCTGTAGTGGTGAACGGTAACACTATTACTGCTGTCAACGATATGAATCTGCTTTCATTCGCTGGTCAGTTATTCTTTGATGCCGCGACATCACGATTGTATTTTTTCAACGCGATTGACACTTGGGATCAGGTGACGGTACCATCTGATGGAACGACCTGGTATGATTCAGCCAGCGATAGAGTGTTTAGAGCCGTCGCTGGTGTATGGATCCAAATCACAAAACAGCAAGCCTGCAGTGAAGTTACAGTCAGTTCGATGAACTATCTAGCGATGTGGTCACTCATCCGCGCTTGGTTAACGTCACATAGAAAACTAGTCAATGTACCGTTATCGGTGAACTTTATGACGGGTGAGCTGTTACCGCCGTGGGTTAGCGGTGATGATGACGCCGCTCAGTGGGCGCTAGCCAATCATGGGAATCCACAATCATACCAAATTAGAAAAGATTTTGTCTTCGGACAGAATGGATTGGTAGAATATGGATGGAAATCTTCAGTTGACTATTTGTATGACCGTCTCAACGTGTCGTACAAATGTGAACCTATGAAATTTATCCTAGACACTTGGGGTTACCAGTATAAACGTGTACAGAGCGATGAGCTGCTCATTGATCTATATCATGAAAAGAAACTCAATAAGAGCGAATACTATCTTCACGGTGAAAGTGTTACCGATATTCGCGACCTGAGTAGTCTATTGCAGGTGACATCCGACCGCTCATATCGTTTCAACGATATCGCTTTCACACACGCAACTACAGCACGGCGCTTCTCGGCAAAATGTGTAATGCTTGGCACGACATCGTCCGTCTTCATGGTTCAATATTTCGAATTAACAAGTCCGACCCAACAACAGCTGGATGCAGGTATATTACCGGAATTTGAGCTGAAGAATGAAATTGCTTATGAGACCAATACTGTATATGACCACAATGACGTACAATTTCAAATCGTCGAGAGTCTGCGTGGTCATAAACTAGGCGATTCATACGAGTTAAACATTGGTGTGGACGATACCGTCACACAGAATTTTAAACATGCGATCGGTACT
>CAZCKT010000123.1:0-2058 GCA_964499355.1 uncultured Candidatus Saccharibacteria bacterium
ATACATCTACACCAACCTGAAAGCCATTATGAAACTAAGTATCCAAGGAACACCGATTCAATCAATTTATGCATCTTACTCAGATGGGCAGTATATAATTAATCGAAGATATCAGCGAAAGTTGGTGTGGGGCATTGAAGAAAAATCAAAATTTATTGATTCTATACTTAAAGAATTTCCAGTTCCAATGATTCTCGCCGCAAACTCTGGAAATGGGTTTGAAATATTAGATGGAATGCAACGATTAAATGCAATTACTTCTTTCATTGAGGGTGAATTTCATGTGGATGGTCAGTACTTTAATACTGAAGAGTTAAGCCATATGAGCAGCATAAAAGAAAAACGCGCCAAAGGAGAAATTACAGAAAGGAGTTCACTACTTTCACCGGAAAAATGCTCTACGTTCTTAAATTATCAAGTTCCATTTTCTATATTTATGGAAGGTTCTCCAGAGAAACTAGATGAGATTTTTCGAAGAATTAACACCGGGGGTCGAACACTGTCCAAACAAGATGTTCGCCAAGCCGGCGCTGTTGGATTAATTCCAGAAATCATAAACAAAGCAGCAATATACATAAGAAAAGATAGCTCCCATTCTGATATTGTAGACCTAAGAAATATCAGAAACATTAGTTTGAGTAATCGCGGACTTAATTATGGAATAAACATCTTTGATATATTCTGGGCTAAGCATGGCATTATTACATTCGAAAATATTCGGATGTCACGTGACGAAGAACTTGTGGCACACTTAATAAGCTATATTGCAGCAGAAAATTCGGGGACGTCCTCTTATTATTTAAACAAGATTTATGATTCAAGCAGTGACGAATGCATTGATCTTACGAGAAGCATACAAAAAATAGGTTTTGACTCAATACTTACCAGATTCAAACATACTTTCAATGAGCTTGAGAAAACTCTAGACAGTCACCCTGATAAAAAGAATTTCAAAGAAATCATATATCAAGGAACACCAATCAAAGTAACACAAGCATATCAAGTAATATTTATCGCCTTTTATAAAGCGCTTGTCTTACAAGAAAAGAAAATTATAAATCATAAGAATTTATGTGCGGCTCTAAATGGTTTATTTGAACGAACAATGCAAGTCATGGACAACGATAGGAAATGGACTCCACAAGATCGTAATGAATTGTCAGATGCAGTTTTGGGTGTAATTCAAGCTCACTTCAAAAGTCATGCCAATAATATTCCAAGCTTTAATACTTGGGTTGCTCATTTGGAAAACATTTTAAATCAATCAAAAACAGAACAAGTATGTTATGACTTCAAAATTGGTTTTTATGAAATAGGGGCAGAAAACACAAGTCAACTACAGAACTCAGTCAATAAAATAGCAAAAACGTTGGTGGCAATGACAAACACCAAGCCCGGAGAATGTTACGTAATTGTCGGTGTTGCTGACAAGCCCGAAGATGCTGAAAAATATACGACACATTATGTAACAGATAGTATTAATTATAACGGATTTGATATCCTTGGAGTAAATGCAGAGGCCAGTAAATTTCACTCTTCACTATCAGGCCTTGAACAAACACTAGTTCAACGAATTGGCAATGCGCCAATTTCTGGCAATTTCAAATTAATGATAAAACAAAATATTACTTCGTTAAATTACCGTGAAAAACATATAATAATTTTCAAAGCTACTCGTGGAGCAGAGCCTGAACTTTATGAGGGAAAGTGGTTTGCACGTGAGTTATCGCACATCAATGAAATAACAAGCACTACTTTTATTAAATTTTTAGCTGAATTTAATAATGGTAGCAACAGGCCGCTTAACTAATCGTTGCACCTGACGCCCCAAAATGCGCGCCGCCTTCGGCGGCACGCATTTCGTGTCGCAGGTGAACTTTACGTTGGCCGTCAGCGGCAGCGGCCTATCTGCCGCAAATTCAAGGGGAGAAACTATGAAACCGATCGCCAGCACTTCCGCCCTCTCGCTTCTGCTTCTCGCATTCTCTGTTCAAGCGCAAACCACTTGCCAAAATATTGGCAATCAACGAATCTGCACCGATGCATACGGCAATAGCT
>CAZCKT010000124.1:0-2033 GCA_964499355.1 uncultured Candidatus Saccharibacteria bacterium
ACAAAAGATGCTTTTTGCAACATTCTATTTCCAAATAATGACAGGAAAATACGCTTAAACAGCGCCTTCTGTTCTAATCTTTTAGATTCAAGACAGCCATGCACACTAATTCCATAGGGGATTCTATACAGAAGGGCAAAAAATGTAATCCATACGTTTGAGAGTGTATAAAAATCATGCATGTGAATGACATCAAATTGCCCTAAAGAAAATGGAACAGTAAGAAATAATCCTACAGGAATGTGGAGATTATATCTGTAGGACCATGCGTTTACGAGATTTCTAAAGTACACAACACGAATCTTGCTGTTACGTACAAGTCTTTTTACTTTTGGCATGCGCTGTTTCTCATCAAACGCGTCGGAGGTATATACAGTGACCTCATGTCCAAGATTAGCGAGCTCCAGAGCTGTATCATACACAACTTTTGCCGGCCCACCGTAACTCCAGGCAGGATAAAAATATGGAACAACCTGTAGGATCTTCATAGACACTATTGTAGTACTTCTTTAACACTCTTTGCATGAAGACCAATAATTCTCTGTGTCTGTGAGCAATCTAGGGTAGCATACTGTAGGCGAAGGTTTGCACGTGTTTTGCCAAAGAAATCTTTTGATAGTACTGGTTGTACAACTTTTTGGGAATCATACCCTGCATGATTTGCAACCATGCAAGCAAATGTATACGGAGTTATATCATCAGGGGAACAAAGGTGGAATATACCACGAGCATTTTGATTAATGATTTGATGCATTGACTTCACAATGTCATCGGTAAAGGTTGGTGCAAATATTCGATCTGTTACTGCCCCAACGACTCCATTTTTTTTGATTAATTCAATAATTGAACCATACAATGTCTGTGCTTGGGTCTCTGGGTGATAAGCAACAACAGCCCGTAGGATTGCACTATTTTTACATCGCTGTAATACAATCTGTTCAGCTGCTTCCTTTGTCACGCCATACCAATTAATCGGTGAAGTCGGAGCGTGTTCGGTATATCGTCCTGTCTTACCATCAAAAACACACTCGGTTGATAAAAAAAGCAGGAACGTTCCAGTTCTCTCACAGTATTGTGCAATTGCATCCGTAGCGTGAACGTTTATTTGCCACACATGTCCTTGTTTCCCATTTTTTTTATCATTCTCACAGGTATCAATGTGTGTAATTGCTGCCATGTGAATAATTATGTCAGGGTTAATTTGAGTAAGGGTTGAATCAATTTGTGTGCACGTGCTTAGATCAAGATGAATTTGTCTATCAAGGCTACGATCAGGTTTACTATGGTAGAGATCCCAAATCTCATCTTGTGACGTATAGTTTCTGAGGAAAACTGTCCCAATAGTTCCGGAAAGACCTGTAATCGCTATTTTTCTCATGTAGCAGAAGTTCCATGCTTGACGTACCAATCAATAGTCTTTTTTAATCCAGTCTGAAAATCAGTATGAGATTCAAATCCGAATTCATCTCTTGCTCTTGATACATCAATTTTCCGTCGTGGTTGACCATCAGGCTTCGTTACATCAAATGTAATTGTTCCCTTATATCCGACTAAGTCACCAATTAAATGAGCAAGTTCTTTGATACTAATCTCGAATTGCGATCCAAGATTTGCAGGTTCTGACTTATTATAGTGCTTGGTGGCCAAAAGAATACCCTTAGCAGCATCCTCAACATACAAAAATTCACGAGTTGGCGTGCCTGTTCCCCAAACGACGACTTCCTCGTCATTGTGTTGTTTTGCGTCGACAAACTTTTTAATAAGTGCTGGAATAACATGTGAGACGGAAGGATCGAACTTGTCACCCGGACCGTATAGATTTGTTGGCAATAAATAAATGGAGTTAAAATTATACTGGGTTCGATAACTTTGCGATTGAACAAGCAACATTTTTTTTGCCAGTCCATATGGCGCATTTGTTTCCTCCGGATATCCAATCCATAGATCGGATTCTTTAAATGGAACTGGAGTATACTTGGGATAGGCACAGATCGTTCCAAGTGCAATAAATTTCTCCACACCAGCTTTATATG
>CAZCKT010000125.1:0-2032 GCA_964499355.1 uncultured Candidatus Saccharibacteria bacterium
CATTTTCGATTCGTTATATAGCTTATTGATACAGATGGACGCCTTTGCCGCAATAGTTGCTGCTGGATTGTGGAAAGACAATGGATAATGTTTGTATACAATCGAAGCTTTACCTGTAGCAATATAGTTTTTTGCAATATCTTGGTACGCTTCCTGATGGAATTTCTGACAGTAAGGACAAACCAAGTCACTAAATTCTAGAATAGTTACCTTTGCATTCGCGTCACCTTCTCGTGGTGCTGCGACATAAGGAATTGAAACCTCTGCAAATTCTGATGCCGCATAGGTAGTAACTCCGGTTGTTGGAGTACCTGTTGTGGTTCCAGTTGCAACTGGTCTTGCTTTTAATCCAAAATATAAGGCTGAACTAATGCCTATGGTTAAAATGGTTACGCTTAGTACGATTGCCCAAGGAAGAGTTAACCCTTTGAAATTCAACGTAATGTATTCGCTATCGTTTGTTACTGGTGCAACAACTGGAGTATCGTTAATTACTGATTTCTCTTTATTTGCTTCTGGTGATTTCGCCATGAAAGTTCCTTTATTAATATTACGTGACCTACTCTATCAGATGACCTATATCACTGTCAAAGAAAATTCGGTATAATTCCGCATGCAGCGAGATTTGTCAGTAATAGTTGGAGTAATTGGATTAGTACTTGTTGTTGCGGTTTTATTCTTTGCAAATGGCAGCTCAAAAGGGCTAACTCTTGCAGAAAACAATGCAATCCCAACTTCTGTCATTCTTGGAGCGACTGCAACACCGACGCCAATAACAACCCAAGATATGACGGCAACTCCGCAACTTATTAGACCTACAATCACAGTTTCACCAGTTCCAAGCTCACCAGCACCAACCCCATCAAAGACACCAACACCTCAAGTCACACAAAAATTTAACTGTAACAGTGTTTATACAAAAATAACTGACAAAGCGAACGGTTTTATGAATGCGCACAAATCAAAAAACGCATCTCAGGCGCTTTCATATATTTCTGCTCCACAAAGTGATACTGACATCTTAGCGTTAGATGTACTCTTAGGCCAAGATCAAGCAAACTCACTTCCGCTCTACGAAACGTCCGCTACAAGCTACAAAACAAATAGCTTCTCTTTAGGTTCAATTACCACGAAAGGCGAAGACTTAAGCGAACGAGGAACAAACCTCTGTACTTTACTTGTATACGAGGTTAGAGAAATCACATCCAATCAGAATCAAAGCACGAGTACTGAATCAATTAGAAGATATTTAGACTTCTCTGTGGATGAAAGTTCATTTGTTCAGATGACAGCGTTTAAAGAAAAAGACGGAAAACAGTATACAAAATACTCTGGCTTTAACTAGCCTTTGCAAGTTCCAGTAGTTTAGGTGAGAAAAAGTAGTTTATCAACTTCAATGTAACAACCATGACAAGCAACACCTTTAGTATTGAAATAACAGATAACCCTAGTGCTATTACACCAATCACAATCATACCAATCGCAACCCTAGCAATTGTATAAACCCCTTCTTGATAGATATTTAACTCTACTCCCATGTCGTTATTTCTATCTATTGTGTTTGTTATCCTCATTCCCATATCATATTCGACAGGCGTTACGACAGATCCCGTTAAGGACAGTAATATTGAGTTTATATACAAAACCAGTGGAGTGAAAGAAAACAACAAAGATAAATCAGCAAGAGCAGATAATATTACCAACGGGACCCCATATTTCATCTTTTTTGCAATTGGAGTCTTTACAGTGAATAACGAAATTATAATTCCCATCAGCGATGAAAACGTTAAGTAAACACCCATATTCAATTCATTACCAAGGATCACAAACGGGATAATTGAAGCGAGTAACCAATCAAGCATCCACATACCTGCCAATACTGATTTAATAACAACAAATTTATTATGAATTGGAGACTTTTTGATCTTCAAGAACTTTTCTTTATTTATGGAAATTTTATTATTTATTTTGAAATCAAAAGGAACAAAGACAGCCACGATACAAATAGCAGTAAACAATAAGAACGATGGGA
>CAZCKT010000126.1:0-2000 GCA_964499355.1 uncultured Candidatus Saccharibacteria bacterium
GCCTCAGTAAGTTCTACATCATCAAAGTTTTCCGAAGTTGCCATTTTGCATGATTTTATTTGCTGTTGGTTTTAATGTTTGTTTGTTTTCGACCGTCATCCAAACGGTTTGCATTTTTTGTTTCCAGTTTATGACTTTGTTACCGTTTTTATCGTGCCAGTCTGAATCAGCGTAATACTTATACGCTCTTTTTGCAAGTTCTTTTGAAAATCCGTTTTGAACAAAATAATTTTCTACTTCTTCAATTGTTGGTGGTATCATATCTTCTTTCTTCTTAATATTCTTTTCTTTCTTTATCTTCTTTTTTTCTTTTAATAGTGGTTGATCGCTGGTTGATTGCTGGTTGATCGTTGGTTGATCGTTGGTTGAACTGGATGATGTTTGCTGGTTATCTTGCTGATAGTTTTTGTAGTTAAGTATTGATATACAGCTTCCTGCGCTGGTTTTTTCGATGGTTATTTGCTGGTTAATTTCAAAAAGTTCAAGCCATTTTCTTATAATTTGCTCACTGATTCCTGTTTCAGCAGATAGCTTTTTTCTACCCGTAATTAACTGGCCTTGTTGAAGTTCCACTATCTTACCATTGAATAGCGTTTTCTTTGGAGAATAGGTTGCCGTAATAAGCAAATGAATCCATAAATGAACTGCATAACTATCAGTCCAAAACCCTGATTCGGTAATACGTCTGTGTAATTTTATCCAGCCATCAGCCATTCATTACCTCCTTTTTCTTTTCATATAAAAACATGAGGTTTTTCAATATATCCTCTTCTAATCCCTGAGCAACGCCATCTCTTAACTTTTCTGTCAATTGATTTATTTGCTGATTTATGGATATTACAACGTTTGGTTCGTCTATGGTAGGTAACAGAAATCCATAAACTGATTCAATCTGTTGGACTGTTGGTGCAATACCGTGTTCTGCCTTATGGCATAACTCACACAAAGTAGTCAAAAACATATCATCATATTCCCACGGATCACAATTCTTAAAATACCGCAAATGATGTACCTGTAATGTGTTGGTCGTTGATTTACAAACAGTACACGCCCATCCATCACGGTTGAAAATATGCAACCTTTTCTTCTGCCAGCGTGGGTCTTTTAACTTTTCTGCATAGGTTTTCATACTAAAACAAGATACCCGCACCCCTAATCACCGTTGGCTTGCGCCCAGTTCAAAGGCGCACGGATCATAAGGGTACGGGTATGAATTTCGATTCAACATGAACTGTATTTTAGCCACTACAAATATACTCAATTCTTCCGCCGTTTCGCCGTTAGTTTTCCACAAAATAAATATTTCATGCCACTTCGGTTAATTGATGATAGATGTCATTAGTTTTAAGATTACGCCCGCCAACTACAATTGTATTCGGGTTGTGAGTTCGATAATCCCTGTGAGTAATTACCGTGTCGATGAACTTGGCGATGTTCTTCCAGTTGCGATGCAGTTGCAATGCCCGTGTAAGTTCATGTTCACCTATGCTGTTATTCACGGCATCATGTGCGATGAACACCTGATTAACGGCGAAGTCATAGAGTTCAAGGGTTGGATAACAACCGTCGATGCCCTTTTCTCGCCAATGGTGAATCATCCAGCGGAGATCGTTGGTTGCGTAGGCTTTCGATAAAGCCGATTGAGTGATGTATGCGACCCTGCTCATGGTGTTTCGAAGGTTTGCGTGTAGTAGTTTTCTCCATCCTCAGTATCGACTTTGATCTCATCAGGTATTGGCATTATCACCTCTATTATATCAAGCTGTCCTTTTGTAAAAGAATTTACCACCTCCTCCCTGTGCATTTTCCGGGCGGTTTGGAGGAGTTCATCTCGCTTCTGCGTAAATTGCGCAAGATTGATTTCTTTCTTTACAAGTGATTTAACAAGCTCGTGCATCTGCTCAGCCAGCCAATCAACGGAGATTTGTGTTTTCATTCGAATAGATCTTTAGGTGCGGTTAGAATAGAGAAGTCAATAATTACGAGCAATACAACATAAA
>CAZCKT010000127.1:0-1997 GCA_964499355.1 uncultured Candidatus Saccharibacteria bacterium
TGCCTCATTGAGACGTGCAGCTACAGTACGTGAAACCAAGACGATGTATTGGCTAATATAGTCTTCTTCGGTTTCACCGGTGATACCATTTTCGGCAAGTTGTCTGATGAATGGCGTATTCCAATCGCATTCGATTTTAACACGCCCATCTTCGGTGAACTCGTGAGTTATCAGTTCGAACCATGGTTGTTTTGAAAAATAACGATTCCACAGAATTGATGGATTCAATGTGAAACGCCGCTTAGACGATCCAGCCATCATTGACCTCGTACAGGAAGAACATACATTTGGAATCCCTTCACCATCAAGGTGACGACCCCAGCGCTGCCGACGTTGATATTCGCTACATCGTTCGCGCTGGCCACCGCCTTCAGCAATGGGAAGAACGACTTGCACGGCAAGATGTGATAGAAAGAAGATTGTGGTGTGTCATCTTCAGGCAGCCAACGAATATCCGAGGTGACGCTGGTAACAATGGAGTCTGTGTTCGAATATTGGCATTCAAATGAAACTTCACCGGCTTTATACATCACACCGACGCGATCAGCACCGAGGGCCGACGCAGCAGCAATTACCTGACCGACGACCTCACTCATTATTGGAAATTCCCAAACGGGTACCGAATTCAAAGCGCGTGGAATACTATCTCCGGTAACTGCCGCGGCACAGCGGAATTCGGCCTTGGCGCCGCTACCAATGATCTTCAGTGAAACCACTTCAGTTTCATCGGCGTTGAGATTAGCTTCGATGATGACTTTTTCATCTCGACCGCGAATGAGACTGACCATCGACGCGAGGGTACCGAGCCTACCTAGTGACATAGATGCGCCACCCAGATCGATAGACCCATCATTCGGTTGAATCAGCAGTACGGATTTTTTATCGTCGATACCACGAATGCTCGTTTGATTGATGACAACACGATCTAGGCCAGATAATCCGGCCACTGCCAGTAAATCGCTTAAACGCTTGATAGATGCTTCAGAAAGTTTAAATGATGACATAGATGTGTTACTCGTTGATATCGTGGTGGAGTTCGATAGCGGCTTCAATTTCAGCTTGTTGTGCCTCAAGTTTGCCCGGATCCAGTTGCTCAATGACTAACTTATTCAGTAGTCCGGGTGGAATTCCAAGCGCTTCCTTAGCCTCGCGACGAATGTCGGCAACAGCTTCAGCCTCTTGCCGCTGCTTCCTGCGACACAATGCAATTTCGGACACAAACCCGTCGAGCTGTTTCTTCTTTTCTGGGTCATTTGTCACCGTGGAAAGATCGAATGGAAGTTTTTTTGCCATGTTGAGTATACCTCTTAAAATAGTAGCTCTTGATTGAAAGAGAGCTTGGTTGAAAAAGAAATTAGTGTATGGTTGTAGACGTGAGGCGACTTACGAGTTGTTGATTGCTGAGTTCGGTCATGAGGTCGACGTCTTCCAGTACATCGGCGCAGATGTCAATTCTACAGCCATAATAGTCAGCATCTTCCATTTCCAGCGTGATTACGGTGACCGTGCTTTCGTCAAACAGATTCATGAAGTCTTCATCATATTCATGAATATTTTCGAGATCGAAGATAAATGGATTTTTGTAGACCGAAATAGTGAACTCACGATCGGCTTCAGTGGACAGAAAACTTTTCATATCAGTAATCCACTCCATCGCCGCCCTGGTGCATTCGTCCAAGTGATCGAAGCTGACAGAATTTGTAGCGATCGCTTCAAATCCAAACAGCCGGGAGAGAATTGGATTATCCACTAGCAACGATGGGACATAATCGTGAAATACCGTCATGTCAATCGTTATATGATAACTAAACTTTGCGGTTGAGATTTGCATGGTGTGCCCTCTTTCTGATCATCTCAGAAACTGGTTTTTTATCTCTTGAACTTCATCACCGATGGAGGCGTAACCAATGGTGTCATCTGGAATAAAGAAGGAACTGTCAGAATCGACTGCGCTCAACGAGAATGGTGGAAACACGGAGGAAATGTAAGAACTTTCT
>CAZCKT010000128.1:0-1984 GCA_964499355.1 uncultured Candidatus Saccharibacteria bacterium
TATTCATGGCGAACATTCAGATTCTGAGGGTGGCATATATGATATTTCAAATAAACGTCGCCTTGGAATTACTGAAAGAGAAATTTTCGAGCAACTTTATTCGGGAGTCAAAAGACTCATCGAGCTCGAATCTTCACTATAATCAAAACCCCCGTAGTTCACGGGGGTTTTATTTTGCATGGTATAATTGTAACGAGTAGTTATTATTAATTTTTCACAATAGTATGGAAACTCGTTCACAAAAAAATATTCGTATTGCAGTTGCAATGCTTGTTGCAGGTCTTTTCCTCGGTTATTTTATTGGCATGCGCTCGCAAACAAAAGAAATTTCAAATGATTCACATTCATCAATGCATACCACCATGGACAGTATGACAGCAACACTTTCGGGTAAGACTGGTGATGTGCTCGACAAAGCGTTTCTTGATGAAATGATTGTTCATCATGAGGGAGCAATTGAAATGGCAGCATTACTACTTGCAGGTTCAAAGCGTCCAGAACTAATTAAACTAGCCAAGGATATTATTGCTGCGCAAACCCGCGAGGTACAAATGATGAAAGAATGGAGAAGCCAGTGGTTTGTTGATTAAAATATTACATAAGAAAAGCCGTCCTTGTGGGACGGCTTTTGTGTTGTTCTTGCTTGGGCATTAGCTACGTTTGCATTGTGACCTTGCTTTCTTGCCGGTTTTGTAGGCGTATTCGATAACTACGATACCTATGGCAGTCATGGTACACCATATACCATACGAAGCATTTCCGAGATCAGAATTTTTTGCTTCCGCGATCAGTAAACAAAAGGGCATGCTGAAAAATGAACTATGAGCTAACATGGTATGAATGTAAAAAAGTCTTGCAAAGCTAATTTTTGACTCACCGAAGTCGTCGTCATTTTTTATGTTATCGACGATGCATCTGTAATTCACGTAGTAGCTAGCAATGCATAATACTGAGAGTAATACCCAGACCACTACCGATGTTGATAGTGGCGAAGGGTCAAACTCTCTATACACGCCAACTTCAGGCATAGTGTAAAGAATGTAGGCAGAAAATGCGATACAAAACAGGTTCACAGCGATATACGAAAGCACGAGAATTACATCGGATACGATGTCGATAACTGCAGCATAGCATTTGCGAACTTTGAGCAAGAATTGTGAAAGGACCATTGGGGTTGCGTTTTTAGGGTTCTATCGTATTCTATCACAAATAGTTAAATTTGTCAATACAAAAAACCGCTATTCGCGATTTTTTTGTATATAGTGGCTATTTTTTCTTATGAAGCCACATATAGATATCTTCAAGAGCTTTTACCGCATCACCAGCGGCGATGTTGTTTTGATGGTAGAGACCATTTGATGCATCGCCCGCGCACCAAATACCTTCAACGCTTGTGCGTTGTGTCCATGGGTCGATAGTGATTTTTTTATTTTCATCAAGCGTAAGAAATCCTTCTGCAAATTGTGTGCTTGGAATTTGCCCTATTTCAACAAAAATTCCACTTGTTGGTTGTTCTGTAATTGAGCCACTTGTCTTATCTTTCCATACAATAGCATTTACAAATTGTTCACCTTTTACTTCAAGCACTTCAACATTTTTATGAACAGTAACTTTTTCATGTGCGAGTACTTTTTGTACAGTAATTTCATCTGCACGGAAGGTCTCGCTTCTGTGCAACAAGGTAACGCTTTTACAATATGCTACAAGTTGTGCAACAGTCTCAAGTGCAGCATTGCCACCACCAATGACTGTTACGTCTTGGCCTGAAAATAACGGACCATCACACGAAGCACAATACGTTATACCTTTGTTTTCATATTCTTGCGCACCTTTTACTTCAAGCTTTCTTCGTGTGCTTCCAGTTGCGATAAGAATACTGTGTGCTTCAAATGATCCACCGTCATAGACAACAGAAAAAATATCATCATTTTTTTTGATTTGAGATTCAAAAGTTTGAGAGAGCATATCAATCAAATGCAATTGA
>CAZCKT010000129.1:0-1902 GCA_964499355.1 uncultured Candidatus Saccharibacteria bacterium
GGATGTTTATCAACTCAGACAGGTATTCCACGTAGTCGGCGAGGTCCTGCAGTCGTTGGGAGATCAGTTGGTGAGGTTGGGTGTCGGTTTCGTATTTGACAGCTTCCTGGAGGGAAACGGTGTCACGGCTCACCTGCATGGAAATCCTTTCGTTGATCTGAAGAAAAAAGAAAAACCGCCGAGGATTGCTCCATAGCGGTCAACCAATGCAAGATATATTGAAACAATAAATTACGCCAAACAAAATTCAAAATAATGGAAAATTATCACCTCATTAAAACTTTAAAGACTTCCACACAAAGACTCATTACTATGCCATATA
This sequence comes from uncultured Candidatus Saccharibacteria bacterium, assembly GCA_964499355.1. Lineage (GTDB taxonomy): Bacteria > Patescibacteriota > Dojkabacteria. Next base: position 323 of record CAZCKT010000129.1, read on the forward strand.
CATTAGGAATACAAACAAATACAAAATACTCTATTAATCTATAAGCATGACCAACTCCTTCACAACATTATCATATGAATCACAAGATCTACCCTGCACAACAAAAACAGTTGACCTATTTTTGTTATCAAGCAAGACTATCTCCAATTCAAGCTCACTCCATTCATTTAAGCAGAATAATTGCGTACTCTTCGAATTAATCTGCAACCGATACCTTGTAGCAGTAGGGTCAAACTCATTGATATCCCATCCGTATGTTAAAAAAGTTCTTTTTATCGGCTCCAAGACCCTCATTGATCCCGGTTGAATATAAACAGTCTTCTGTGTTTGATCAATAGCCTGAAGACTTCGTGACTCCATACTTGCACACCCAGACAAAACCAGAAGGATAAAGTATAAAAATAGCTTTTTCATTAAAATTTCCCTTTACAAATTTGGATTAAATCACCCACTCAAGTCTATTGGCACTCTACACAAGACTCAACCATAGAAAAGTCAGACACAATATGCAAACAGATGAACTTTTATAAAATCACATTCTTATAATTTAACACCTTCAGAACTGCACTTCAATTTTAGCCTTCTCATCAATCATTTGACCATCATCCTTCATCCATTTCTTGGCAAACTCCTCAACCGTCTTGGCTGCAGCTTCAGTTGCCGCCTGAAGATACGCAGTATCTACCGCTCGGATCGATAACTCTTTCTCCAAATAGGTTTGCATTTCTTGTAGCGTAGGTCCAGATGGTGTAATTATCTTCTCGTTACTTTGTTCACGTATCGTTGACAAACTAACTGCAACAGGCAGTTTTGGCTCCAACCTTGGTGCTTTCAAGCGATAACGCACTGGCTCTTCGCTCACTTTCTCCAAAACCCAATATTCAGCCAATGCTACTCTATATGTGTAGTGCGCCTCCGCAGAGATCTGTGTGGTTGTTTTCGGAATCCCATCACACAAGTCCAGAGGACATTTCCATGAAGTCTTCCTTGCAATTGTTTCTTGCTTTCTTAGAGTGCTTACTTCAAGCATCCCTCCAGGAGTGCGGACCACCTTGTATTTATCTCCAACTAGATGTTCAGCAGCCATCGCCTCCTTAGTTCGATACTCTCCATAAAAATAACCACCAGCAAATCCTATGGCAACCAATACCATTCCAATCGGAATAACTTTTCTCCAAGCCATCACATCACTCCCCAATTATTATTTTCAACAAATAAAAACTCATCCATTAAAAACACCCTAACACCAACGTTAACCTACTCAGTTCTCCTTGAATATTCATCCCTTAAAAACTGCAAATTCTCATTTATTGATATCAAGAGCATTGCAATCCCAATCAAAAAAGCACCTAATACACCACCAATTAGAAGCCCAATAAATCCCCCTCTTCCATACCCCAAAAATAAAATGATCAAAAATACAATCCACAAAGAGTATTCTAAAAATACAAATAGATGCTTTCTCATACTACACCTCTTCAATTGAATTTTTTACAGATCTGACTTTACCCAAAAGGTCATATGCAATGGATGTTGCTAGCGTTATCTCATCATCTTGATTTTTACTTAAAATTGAAAAC
>CAZCKT010000130.1:0-1878 GCA_964499355.1 uncultured Candidatus Saccharibacteria bacterium
TTCCTGACAAACCTTACTGCCACCCGTCTATTCAGTATAGCAACATCAACTCAACTGACTAGGAGACAAATATGCGTGTGGTTTTAGAAAAAACTTGGGAAATTATCGTGGCGATTTTTGAGGGCGTGACTGAGGTGCTCAGCGGTATTTTTTACTTTATGGTTGGCGCTCTAATTTTAATTAGCTTTGTAACAGCTTTAATTTTATTTATTCGAAGTCGTTCAGTAGCTAAAGTTAATACTGTTCCATCTCCGACACCTGTTGTTTCAGAGATGCAATTACCAGTCACAACTCCAACCGAAACTACACCGGTTAATGGTTTAGGAAAAACACATTCAGTAAATGGAACTGTTTTTAGTTATCCAACTAATTGGGGATTATTAACTTGTACTAATTCAATGAATTTTGAACTTGATCCATACAGTAATCAGAATTCCAAAGTTGCTTGCGATGTAGCTAAAAAGCCGATTACTGTTATTGTAAATGGGCCTGCATGTCAGGGTGGAGTCATCGCAAATATTGAAGGAACACAAGTAATGAGAATCCAAAAATCAGTTGAAAACGGAAAAGTATACCAATGGTGTTTTAACCACAATGGTCGACAATATAATATCAGTCATCGAGTTTCAAGCAATGGTCAACAAGGTGTTAGTGTTGACGACTTCTCAGCTCAAATTGAAGAGATGCTAAAAGCATTTCATGCTTCAAACAATCCTACTAAATAATTTTTAAAAAGTTGGTGCTTTATCTATCAAATAAATATCAACAAATCGAGCACTCCAGCCAGCGGTTCGAGCATCATCGAATCCTAAATCAATAATATTACCTTTAATAGCACCTCCAGTGTCGCCGGCAATGGCTTTACCATAGCCTGGTACGTATACTTGGCTGCGCATTTTTATAACTTTTGGATCAACAGCGATTACTCCCTTTCCAGCTCGCATGCCGATGGCGGTCCACTCATTGCAACCTGGGCAATGTTGATCATAGTGAGTGGCATAGACTCTCATTTTTCGCCAATAACGGATCTCTCCTTCTGGTGTATTTAAGGTGCGCCAAACAATTTTTGTACCCCTGGAGATGATTTTATCTTTGGGATTAATAACGTCTGTAGATATTACTTCGCGAGAATACTCTTCGCCTTCGTAGTAAGTGATCTTTATAACTTTAGTTCGCTTGCCATCACTGCCTTCTTCCATAACTTTTTCTTCACCGTATTCAGTTTCAGGATCATCTTTATAAATTGTTTCTTTTTCTAATGTGACTTCTTCGGTTTGAAGTTTAGTTCCAAAGCGGCTTTCTGTTTGAATTGGTTGAGCTACAGATAAGATCTCTTCGGTACTTTTTTCTTCTGCCGCGACAGCAGGAATAAGCTGGATTTTTGGAGTATATATAGTGGCTAAACCAATAATGATTATAGCTATTAAAATTATGAATCGTTCGTACATTTGATTACCACCGATCGAGGTATTCATCTGATTTTTCGTAATAGATATCTTCGTCGAAACTGTCGCGATAATCAAGTTGTTTTTCCAAAAGATGTTCAGGTATTGCTGCGATAAATCGAGAAACTAGGTTATTGGAGCGACTTCCGAAATACAAACGGGAGCGGGTGTAAGTTAAAAAGAGTTGTTCTTTGGCACGAGTAATACCCACGTAAGCTAATCTACGTTCTTCTTCCATTTCATCTGGATTAAGCATTGATCGGGAATGAGGAAACAACCCTTCTTCCATTCCAACTAGAAAAACAATTGGAAATTCTAATCCTTTTGAAGCATGAATGGTCATTAAAGTAACCATTGAGGAGGTGTTTTTAGTTCCATTAGCATCCGGTAATTGTTTGTCTTGAACTAAGGCAACATTTTCTAGAAATTGATC
>CAZCKT010000131.1:0-1834 GCA_964499355.1 uncultured Candidatus Saccharibacteria bacterium
AAACTATCCTCGCCGGCACTCACTCGCTTACGTGAGAGTGAGGTGTTCTGCTCGATGAGTTTGAGAATGCGCTTTTCAACGTCTATACGCTTTTGTACGGCAAGCACGTTAATGAACTGCTCTTCTAATTGTGCATGCAAGAGCCGGTACTCTTCAGCGATATTCTGACTAATGGCCGTTTTGCTTTCTTCGGCCGCTTGTCTACGGAAGCCTTGTTGGCCTGCAATCTCAAAGGTTTGGGAAACACCAATACCATACTCACCGCGATAAGGGTCTGAACCGCCTGTTTGCGCAATTCGGCGTGTTCTGGCTTCCAAACTCAGCGTTGGGTTGTAATAAAGTGGACCGGATGCATCCTGAAACTCGCCGGCAGGAATACTCTGGTTGGCGATCATGCGCTTCAGATCGGGATTGTTCTGGGCAGCGATATTCCAAGCTGCGTCCAATGTTAACGGTTCCGCCTGTATAGATGGGGCTGACAAGAAAGCTATTGAAAGCAATAGCCATCTTTTAAAAGATGATTCAAACACGGGAAGACCTTTCTCGTTAGATCAATGATCAAGATGCCGAATAAAGCAGCATCTTAGAAAAATTGATTAAGCGAGTTCAGGAGGTCGGTAGAGACTTTTTAGGACAGGATTAGTGAATTGATCTTTAGATTCGATTTTGAAAATCGTTGAATCTAATTCTGGTAGTGAATTAATAATTTCACTGGTTTCAATGGCCGTCATGTGCGCAGAGATATGGCAAGCATGATTACAGAACTGCTCCGGCATTGGCACATTCCCATTATCCGAAATGGAATTGACATGCGACTTATTAATCAAGTGTACATCTTGCATTATGGCTTGAGACGTCGTGGCATCATCAAACAAAACTTCTGGCGAAAAAGCCCACCCTGATGAACTCATTACTGAGACCAGTGCAAGAAAAACCATAAATTTTTTCAGAATTTGATACATGCCCTTTCAAATCTAACAATAATTAGTCAATTAGTCAATTAGTCGTATGTAACGATTGTAAGGCATTAATGAAATTTGACAGTTCTGCAAAAATTGCAGAAGAAAAATAAAAGTCCTGCAAAAATTGCAGCATTCAGAACAGAATATTTAAATAAATTATTAATTATCAGTATGTTATGAATTGGCATCCGGCTTGCTTGTGGATAATGATATCAATAGAAAATGAGCCAAATGCTCTTAAGTACTTTCAAAACTCGGATTGCAAAATACTGTTTTCTACCAAATACACAAACAACGTGGATTTTGGCAGGTTCGTTATTTATCATGGTGACTGATAACCTTTCTCTTTTCCAAAACCTCCTAAAGACTTACCCATTCAATTTCCATAACTTACCTTTTCTAATTTCCTTATTTATTTTCTTTTTTGCTACGATCGCAATTGTTTTCCAAATTCTTTGCATTGGAAAATCTGCCAAATGGATTTTAGCCTTGTTAATAATTGTTTCCTCCATTAATGCTTATTTTATGGATAGCTTTGGAGTGGTCATTGATCACACTATGATGGATAACGTAGCTCAAACTGATCTTAAAGAGCTGCAAGGGTTAATTAGTATCGAACTATTAATGAGATTGATTTTATTTGGATTGCTACCAGCGTATTTCGTTATTAAGTCCTTTCCAAAGGCAGGAGCATTTAATCAAGAAATCAAAGGGCGACTCAAAACTGTAGCAACTTTAAGCTTAACCACCCTAATAGTCGTGATGCCATTTACCGCGGGTTATGCGTCGTTCATTCGAGAACATAAAATTGTGAGATTTTATGCAAATCCAACTTACTCTATTTATTCTTCATACAAGTACTTGAATCAAGA
>CAZCKT010000132.1:0-1820 GCA_964499355.1 uncultured Candidatus Saccharibacteria bacterium
TCGCGGAAATGCAGTAGATATTTACATTTCTTATGCAGATATTGGAGTTCGAGTTACATTTTTTGGAGACACCGTAACTTCTCTAGAGATTTTTAATCCAATCGATGGGGCAATTATCACAGATTATTCTTACTACATCGACATGTTGCTCGAAATAGAAAATGATTCTATTAACAAAGTCGTCTTATATCCTGCAAAGCACTATGTCATGGATGAATCATTACAAAAACAAGCAATTGAACGAATACAGGTAGATACTGAAAAACGCGTAAAAGAGCTTGAATCGCAAGGGAAAATGATTGAAGGTCACCGACTCAAACAAAAAGTCCAATATGATATGGAAATGATACGAGAAATTGGTTACTGCAAGGGCATCGAAAATTATTCTTTCTACTTTGATGGTCGTGAACTTGGTGATCCTCCATATTCTCTGATGGATTACTTTCCAAAAGATTACCTGTTAATTCTCGACGAATCACATATGACAGTTCCTCAAGTTCGAGGAATGTATAATGGTGACCAAGCAAGAAAAGAGAATTTGATTGAGTACGGATTCCGATTACCAACTGCTCGTGAAAATAGACCACTTCGCTTTCCAGAATTCGAAGAACGAATGGGATATACCGTGTTTTTATCCGCAACCCCTGAAGAATATGAATTAATAAAGGCTGGTAAACAAAATATTGCCGAACAATTAATTCGCCCAACAGGAATTGTTGATCCTATTGTAGAAATTCGACCAGCTAGTACTCAAGTGCAGGATTTGGTTGGTGAAATCAAGAAAACTATTGAGAAAAAAGAGCGAGTCTTAGTTACAACAATGACTAAGCGAATGGCTGAAGATTTATCCGAATATTTGAAGGAATTAGGAGTGCGTGTCACTTATTTGCACTCGGATATCGACACAATGGATAGAACTGATATCCTTGCAGATTTACGAGCTGGAAATTACGATGTATTGGTTGGTATCAACTTACTTCGTGAAGGTCTCGATTTGCCTGAGGTTTCGCTTGTTGCCATCCTGGATGCTGACAAAGAAGGATTCCTGAGATCCAGAACTAGCTTGATTCAAACAATGGGACGCGCTGCACGACATATTGAAGGTAGAGTTATTTTGTATGCCGAAAAGAAGACACACAGCATGCAAGAAGCATTATTTGAAGTCGAGCGCCGACGCAAGATTCAGACGGAGTACAACGAAAAAATGGGAATTACTCCACAGTCAATTCATAAAGCTATTCGAGAACGTATTCTTCCAAAGCAAGTTGAAGAAAGTGATGAAGCAAGAACCGAAAAAATCCATACAATGTTGGGTAAAGATATCGAAGTTATGGTTGCCTCTTATAGAACAATGCCAAAGAAAGAACAGAAGAGCACTATAGATTGGTTAACCAAGGAAATGAAGAAAGAAGCAATGTCGCTGAACTTCGAAAAAGCAATTGAACTCCGAGAGTTGATAAAGAACATAAAAGCCTAGTGTTTTGCAAGGTAACCACCAGCAATGTATAATACTACAGGATATTAACCTGCGGATTATGAAACGTCGATTGCAACTTGATCAAGGTCATTTGTATGTGCTTTTTTTCGACGCCATACAAACTGCGATTTTAGAGCCTAATGAAGAAAGGAAAATCGAAGCATATTCTATTGCAACTGAATATTTTGACGCAATGAGTGTGTCAAAACGTGCTGATGTTTACGAAACGGTCATTAATCGCAGATTAAATCATGCAAATCGATGTTTTAGCGATGGATTGATGACGTCATTCTTCATTTGCCTTACAGGAGCTATGCGAAAGGTTGAGACAGAGGATGGACTC
>CAZCKT010000133.1:0-1815 GCA_964499355.1 uncultured Candidatus Saccharibacteria bacterium
AGCGCGCCGCTCGTGAGGCTCGCAACCCTCGTACTGGTGAGGCCATCAAGGTCCCAGCTATGAAGGTTCCAAAGTTCCGCGCCGCAAAGGCGTTGAAGGACGCAGTTAAATAGCCCTACTTCAAGGAGGGGTGAACTATCGACCGCTTCTCCACGAATTAGAACTATTCTCTCTAGCAAAAGACCGCCGTAGAGGCGGTTTTTTGTTTAGATAAGAAAACCGCTCTTGCATTCCTGCGAGAGCGGTTTAAATCATGTATCCTTTCTATTAGAAGTGAAACATCGCCCAGATTTCCTTTTTTGATCCATCAGGGTTACTTACTGTCAGTTTGCGTGCCCAGATGAAACATTCTTGCTCTCCAGTTTGCTTATTGGTCTCGTACTGGATTTCTCCATGCGTCGCGCCGATGATAAGCTGTGGTTTTGCATCGCCACCTTCTTCGCACATAATGCCAATGCAGAAGCTGATGTCAGTTGATCCATATCCCCTATGGGCGAATGTTGATCCATAGACATACCCACCAGTTCCCTTCACTGGAAGAAGCTTGAATTTGCGAGCAATTCCCAAACCTTCAACTTCAACCGTAGTCCCGACTTGATTAATATCAGCCAGTTGTACATTGAGATACGGAAGTGAGACGCTTTGGACGTTATTCTGCTTTACCGAGAGTTTGGGCACATAGACGAATAGTGTCAGCCCAAGAACGATACCCAAAACAATAGCGAGGATGGTCATGAGCCACGCGATCAGGTTGATCGATAATTTATTCATATATTCCTTTCAATGTTCTGAAAGCCACATTAGCTCTCATTTGCCATAATAATACAATATTTAGCTATTATTGTCAAAATAACTATATAAATCAATATAAAAGTAAACAAATAATTTACTTTTGGCTATACTTTTGTTAGGATTGATGATATGAGTGTATTGACCCCTACCTCTGTTGAGGACCATATTATTTCGAATCTACAGAATGGGCCTCTTCTCATTGTTGACCTTATTGAAAAAATTCAACAAAACCGACCTCAAACGACAAAACAAGGGGTTTACTTGATTATTCGTAGGCTTAAAACTGAAGAGGTGGTGGTCGTGCACAAGAAAACAATCAGTCTAAGTAGCGTCTGGCTTGCCTCGATGACCGAATTCTTGACGCTTGCTAACCACAACACCCTACGAACCACCTCATTCAATAATTCATTCCTTGATCTCAAGGACGGCGAAAGGCTCCAGTACTCATTCAAGAATCCAATCCTCACTGATGCATTCTGGTCTCATGTATTCATATCACTTGTATACGTATCAGCTCCTGAACACCCTATACTTATTTATAACCCTCACGAGTGGTTCTTGATTGTCAGAACAGAGAATGAAACTTCCCTTTTTGAAAGAATATATAACCGTGGTCAAAAGTTAGCGGTGCTCGCGGGACATTCGACTCCGCTCGACAAATCTGTTCGAGTTCATTTTGATGGAAAAGATGGAATGTATGAAACGCCCACAGAACTTCCTTTTCCAAAAACAAACTACTACATTAACGTGATTGGTGATTTTGTGATCGAAGCATGGCTTGATGTAAAGATGAGCGAAGAAATTAATGCATTATATAATCAAACTTCAACCATAAATAACGATACAAAGACACAACTGGAAACGATTCTTACAAAAAAGGGAAAAAATAAATTTTCCATCTCTCACAATAAACGTAAAGCTGATCTTATTCGAAAAAAATTCAAAAAATACTTTTTTCTTGATACCAGTCGAAGGTAGCATCTACTTCGATTCACCGATATCACCTGCTTTTGCTAAGAAATA
>CAZCKT010000134.1:0-1205 GCA_964499355.1 uncultured Candidatus Saccharibacteria bacterium
ACTACGAAACTTACGACGAAGCAATGCCCCTCTATAAAGGCCATAAACCATACCAGAAAATGGTATTCCAGTATTCGCTTCATATAGTCAGCGGTAATAGCCAAGATATACAGCATGAGGAATATGTCGCTATGGAGCCTGGTGATCCTGCCAGAGAGCTTGTAAAACATCTGCGAAGCCGTATCAGCGATGCTGGATCAGTCATTGTCTGGAATAAGGCGTTTGAAGGTGGACGAAACAAAGAAATGGCAGAACAATTCCCAGAGCACAAGGAATTTCTACTAGATATAAATAATCGCATGTTCGACCTGATGGAAATTGTATCGAAAGGCTACTACCTCCACCCAGACTTTAAAGGCAGATGGTCGATTAAAAACGTATTGCCTGTTATGGTGCCCGAACTAAGCTATAACGATCTTACAATCAATAAAGGTGATATGGCCATGATTGCATGGTGGGAGATGGTGCATAGTAACGACACGACTGCGAAACAGAAAACCGCCGACTCACTCCTTCAATACTGTGGATTGGATACTCTCGCAATGGTGAAGATTTGGGAAAAGCTAAGCAAGTTAATCTAGATCGTCTACAAGATCGACTGCGTCTGATTCATCTATTCCATAATCTTCTACAATAGTTTTAACTCGTTCGGCCGTTTCCTTGTCTAGACCATTATTTTCCATAATGTCTTTTGTTTCGTCGTCTATATCTGTCATATCATGCATTAACTACAGTCATTAAATCAGCATAGGAACTGACGACACTATATTTGACTTTGTCGTTACTAATGACTGAAAAGTGTCTTCGAGCACATTCTATTTTCGCTTTTTCGACCTCTCGGAGCTGTAGATCACTGGAATCTCCTTTAGATTCAGCGACAAAGTAAATGTGTTTTACGCTTCCTTCTTTAAATGAAATCGCCCAATCGGGATTATACTTTCCCATTGGAGTGTTGATATAGAATCCGCTCGGAAGTTTAACATATAACTCTACAATATCTGCAGTATCTAGTTCTTCTCCAAAAGTTTTTTCGACAGTTGAATCGTAACGCAGCTTATCGTATAGATGTTTTCTGGCATCAGCGACATTTTGCCCATATTCACCGCCAATAGTTCCATCTACAAAAATTTCTTCAGCATTCCACGACTCTTCAAGTTTGTCATAAGTGATATGTTCGATAATTGTACTGGCTTTTTGTTCATCAA
>CAZCKT010000134.1:1215-1788 GCA_964499355.1 uncultured Candidatus Saccharibacteria bacterium
GCTTAATTGACTCACGAATAAATTCTTCCGGATTTCCAGAAAATAACTTAAAAACTACCGGCTCAATCTTTTGTAAAATAGTTGCCACAGTCATGCGAGTCAATTTTGTTGACATGGCAATTTCGCCGATTAAATCATAGGTTACATTCTTAGCTGCAATTTCCTCCAATATGACTTGTTTACCTATCAACTTTTTCATCTCAGGATTATTTTGTTTCGTTGCATCCAGATAACCTTGATTAATTACCACAAGGGTTTGGGTAACTCGTAGATTCTTATTTAGTCCGCGAACACATGAATCTATAAGCTTATTTTCATCAAATGAAACTGTGTAATACGTTTTGGAGTTAATTTTTTCCCAAAGATTTTTGAATGCTTTGCTGGCAAATTTTTCCCTATCTAGATTTAATACTGCTTTTTGACGAGCATTGGAGATCATTGGATTTTTCTTGGGATCATATACCGACTCAACTAATTGCATTAGATTATCTGTATATGGAGTTAGATTTGGATCAATTTTACTGACAACGTCTGCAATACGTTGAATTCGAAGTTCGGGTGATAAATCGTGGT
>CAZCKT010000135.1:0-1752 GCA_964499355.1 uncultured Candidatus Saccharibacteria bacterium
TAAGGAGGCAAAACCAGACACAAATACTTGGATTTCTTTTTCAGAAAATGATGCCGGGTCATTAAAAAATGAAAAACCAGCAATTGGTGATCTTGTGAGTGTGTCTCGAGCACTCCCGCAAGAACTATTTAGCAGTAGTGCATTGACTGATTTTAAACAAATAGTTGTCAATTTTGATGTACTTAAAAAATTTAGCTTTGGTGGGTCGGAAACGCTTGAAGGTGTAAGTACGTATAAAGTTAATTTTTCTGTTGACGTGCCAACACTTCAGAAAATGTTGCGAGAAACTGCTACGGTACATGAAGAAAGTAAGGAAGGGTTACTTGCTATTGCAGCTGCCCTTGAAGGAGTTGCAATACCTGATGGGTCTGTATGGATTGGTTCAAATGATAAACTAGTACATAAGATTGCATTTACAACCGTTTCGGGAGATGAATCTATGGAGAAAACAATTTCACAATTTGTAATTAGACTTACTGATTTCAATAAAAATATTCGCATAGATCCTCCATCACCATCACTTTCTGCTGTTAGTCTTTTAACAAAAGTTGAGCAATCGAAAGGCAAAGAGCGAACCAGGCAACTTCTCTCTGCGGCGCCTTTTACCGCTAGCGTTTATGCAAAAACGCATAATGGGTACACGGGACTTTGTTCAAGCGCGCAAGGATTTCGTGACCTTGCACTTGATATAGCAAAAAGTGATAAAACACTACCTTCACCAACATGCCGTTCATCAAAAACAGGATGGGTATTTTTTGCGCCATACGGTGGAACTGATGCCTATTGGTGTATTGATAGCACGGGAACAGAAAGTGAGGTAACAACTAAGCCAACAAAAATGGTTTGTAAATAATTATGATGCAACTCTTCACGACATATTTTGAAATAATTATGATTGCACTTGCTGTTATTGGCCTAGGTATTGCAACGTACCTTGCTGAGGTGAAGCGAAAAAAAGCTCGCCCAATGTGTCCGATGAAAGGGAGTTGTGATGCTGTCATACATAGCTCGCACGCAACATTTCTCGGGGTATCTGTGGAGAAATTAGGTATTGTATATTATATTTTTGTGCTTGCTCTTCATAGTATTTTGTTTTTTGCACCCGAGCTACACTCAGATGTACTAACGCTTGTAGCAATACTGTCATCGTCATTCGCACTACTCTTTTCATTTTATTTACTCACAGTTCAAGCATTTGTCTTGCGGAGTTGGTGTACATGGTGTGTGCTTTCTGCGCTAACAACGCTAGGGATTTTTATTCTCACAGTACTTTCTCCTTACTATGACACGGTCGCATTACTAGGTGCACATCGATATCTACTAGTTATTGCGCATCTTCTTGGTGTTATTCTTGGTGTGGGTGCGGCAACTATTTCTGATATTTTATTTTTCCGTTTTCTTAAAGATTACGTAATTTCTGAGGAAGAAGAAGGCACACTGACAACGTTATCAGAGATTGTTTGGATTGCGATTGGGATTCTTGTGTTGTCAGGGATCGGATTGTATGTTGTGAATGTAGCAACGCTTTCTGTATCAGGGAAATTTATGGTCAAGATGGTTGCTGTTGGAGTGCTTATCATAAATGGTTTTGTGCTTAATCGAATAATCTCACCAGCACTAATAAGGATGTCATTTATTGAAAACGATCCACAGATGAGTAAAGGAATGAAACGACTTCGTACGTTTTCTTTTGTTGCGGGGGCGGTTTCAATTACAAGCTGGTACTTTATTTTCATTTTAGGTGCACTTCGA
>CAZCKT010000136.1:0-1743 GCA_964499355.1 uncultured Candidatus Saccharibacteria bacterium
GTTCTGCGTTCATGAGTACTATCACGCCGGTAGTATCACATCAGGAAAAAGCGGCGCGCCTAGAGGGTAAATTGGTAACCGCTAAGGGCGATCGTGACCGGCAGTTGGAGCGACAGCGACAGATCGATTCACAAATTGCAAATCTTCCCACGGAGAGCATTAAGGGTCGCGCCCGATTGATGGCGACTTTTAAAGAGGATCGAGATGCGATTGCGAGTAAATTGACCAAGTTGGATGCTGACATCGAAAACACCGAGCGGCAGTTAGATGTGATAAAGAATACCGACACTTCAGTCAAAACCCACGTCGGTCCGATTTTGTACATTTCTAAGATCACCGGGCTTCCGTTAGAACAGACGGTCACTTGGTTGATCGTAGTGATTATCGCCGTTTTTGAGCCGTTGGCGGTATTGATGGTTATCGCTGCAAATTATCTGATCGCGAAGCGTGAGCGAGTCGCCGTGGTCGTCGAGAACGCCAAGACTGTGTCACCGGTTGAGACCGTTCCATCGAATAATGAGACTATAGCGGATCCAACAACGGGAGGCGTCATTGATCAGAACGTTGTGGTGATCAACAATCCACCTGAACCTGATGATGTACACGAATCAGATACTGTGGTACAATCTGCCTTACAAGTTGATTTGACTCCCCATCAGGATTCCACTGAAGTTGCACCTGTCGGACCAGTCCCACCAATCGATCCGACCATTCCTAAGAAACGTCAACGACGTCCGCGCAAGAAAAAAGAAATTCCAGCAGCTTTAGAAATTATCAACAGCGAGCCGATTACAGATGGGCACGTTCCTTCGATAGTTGTAGAAGAAACACCCATCGCCGCCGTTGAAAAATCCTTACAACACGAGGAAGTCGAACTGGTTGCCGAGGTACCACCCGTCAGAGACATGGATTATCAGGCCTCATTACTAGATGATATTAAGGCTTATGAAATCAGACGACTATACCCCAAGAAACATCAACATTCGGTATCACCAACTGTGGCTATAACCGACGTATATCAAACGGATCCTGTGCCGCCAACCCTGTAAAAATTGAGGATTATACGCTTATGAAGCAACTATGGTTTGAAAAATATCGCTCGACGACGTTTGAAGAATATGTCTTCAATGATGAAGATCATCGCGTTAAGTTTGAGCGGATGGTTCGTGAAAAGGAAATTCCGCACCTACTACTAACCGGGACCGCTGGATCTGGAAAAACGACACTATCCAAACTGCTGGTGCGACTGTTGGAAGTTGAACCATGCGATGTGTTAGTGATCAATGCGTCCGATGAGAACTCGGTCGATGTGATGCGCGATAAAATTAGTACTTTTGCGATGTCATATGCAATTGGTCCGTTTAAAGTAATTCAGTTGGAAGAAGCGGACTATTTGAGCCCTAACGCCCAGGCCGTGTTGCGGGTGATTATGGAGGAGGCTTCGAGTAATTGTCGATTCATTCTCACCGCAAACTACGCAAATAAGATCATTCCAGCGATTAAGTCTCGTTGTACATCCTTTCAATTCAAGTCGCCTTCACTGGAAGCTACATTTACCCGCTGCGCCGAAATCTTGTTGGCCGAAGATGTAGTGTTCGACGTTGATCTGTTGGAAAAATACATCTCAGTGTATTATCCTGATTTGCGACAGATTATCAACGTGCTGCAATCGAATTCGGTAAATGGTGAACTGATGGTGCCAGCCGGATCCACCACGACCGAAGACTATAAGTTCAAGATGCT
>CAZCKT010000137.1:0-1724 GCA_964499355.1 uncultured Candidatus Saccharibacteria bacterium
CTTGACATATTACCACGATGATATATCTCACCGATAGTGACGTTTTTTGGGTTAAAAATCCATTCGAGGATTCTTTTTCTCAATCTATGGAAGATGTTCATATAGTGTTTACGCTCAATATGATGGACAAAAATTTGTCCATGTGAGTATTTACACATCGTCGCGAGCGTCATTTTTCACAGTGTGCATAAGTAAAATGGGAAGCCGCGGCTTCCCATTTTCGTCGTTAGTACAAGCTAGTGTTGATTTAAGTTTTCAACAGATTTCGCTCTATAGGCTGTCCGTACATCCAATGTTTCACCGTCTGAACATGTCCACGGCGCACAAATTTTCCAAAATGACGCTTGAAATCGACGTATGAGATTGGATCAGCCAACCGCATAACGTATCCTTCACTGGTGCCCCACTGCTTAGCGTTCCAAAGTCCTCTAACAAGTGACTCGTCAAATAGACCGTCGTAGATCACCGGGACGGGCATTATGCCGAGTAGGTTGAACCACTCTAAGGTTTCATCCCAACTCAAGCACACATTGCGATCATTCCAGACCGAGAATCCCATGAAATACGTTGGCAACTCAGTGTACTGGATAGAATGCTTGGCGTAAAGATTTTCGCCACACACCCGCCAGCCCTCTGGAATATCAGCGGAAATACCACTCCAAAACTGTTTTACCCAATTGCGACTCGGATGACTCCGCCCATCAACACTACGAGCATGTGTGGTTTCACGATACAGGCTCGTGTTTTCACCATCCATCTTTTCGGTGATGATCACCCGACGTCCGATGAAAGCGTCCAAGCTATCAATCACTCGATCATCGCTGTTTACCCCTTCAGACCATGGCAGGTGATGGGTGCGCGGATACTTCACCAACGATGAAAATAATCCTAGGACTCCGCCGGCGGCGAGAATCTTCTGGACACTTTCATCGAAGAACAATTCACCCTTCAACCGCTGTCCATTTGCTAGGACCGGATTTCCCCACTTATCGTATG
This sequence comes from uncultured Candidatus Saccharibacteria bacterium, assembly GCA_964499355.1. Taxonomy (GTDB): domain Bacteria; phylum Patescibacteriota; class Dojkabacteria. The sequence goes on from CAZCKT010000137.1 coordinate 997, forward strand.
GCTGATCGGCGTACAGATGCGGTGGTACGATGATCTTCGTAATTCCACAGGCATGCCGCACATCCTCGACTGAAATGGTAGTTTCTTCACACTGTAGATGGTGGACTTCACATACTGAAGCCCCGTTGTTCAAGTAATACCCACCGTCGGGCCACAGTCGACGCTCAATGATATGATGGGCATCGACCGCTGGGGCATCACAAAACACGCAACGGTGACCGTCGCGTGTAAAAACGCCATCGCGAAATGCGTCACGGGTCAGTAAGGTGTTGGGATCTTTTTTCATAGTGGGTGCTGTCGAGCGAATTCATGTGGCGTTATTATATCACAATCAACGACAGAATAGTTTGCGGTATAACGATCGATCAACCATCCACAACATCATCCGCTTGAGTGTTGACATATTATCAACATCTACAACTGCACACTTTATGATGGTGTCGCCAGTTACACATTTTCCCAACTGGCGGCCGGCCAGCACTGCGGTAAATTGGTTTTCTTGAAACGCTCTGAGCATCCGCTTCTGGTATTCATATGGTTCAAATGGAATGGCGCCATGTTTTGGATGTTGAACCTTGACATAGTTTTCGCAGAAATAAATGACGTCGTCGCGACACTTGATGAGTTCCTGAATCTGGTCGGGTGTAAACTCTTCCTGCGCATTTGGTCTTTTTAAGAAATCATTCATCAGAATTTTATTGTTTCTTTAGTCCAGATAGTAAGCCTTT
>CAZCKT010000138.1:0-1710 GCA_964499355.1 uncultured Candidatus Saccharibacteria bacterium
GTATAGTTGCGTCCGCCACCTCGGTTAGGTTGTGCGGCGGCAGGTCAGTCGCCATACCTACGGCAATACCCAAGGTGCCGTTCAGCAATACATTCGGAAGTTTGCCCGGTAGTACTACCGGTTCTTTTTCTGTCGCGTCAAAGTTGTCTCGCCAGTCCACTGTCTCTTTTTCTATGTCTACCAACAGTTCCTCGGCAATGGGTGTAAGTTTGGCTTCTGTGTACCTATATGCAGCTGCGCCGTCGCCGTCCATGGAACCAAAGTTACCCTGACCTTTGACGAGTGGGTAGCGCATAGAAAACTCTTGCACCATGTGTACCATGGCGTCGTACACGGAGGTGTCGTCGTGTGGGTGATATTTACCCAACACCTCACCGACAATTTTGGCAGACTTAGTCGTTTTGGCAGAAGCACGAAGACCCATGCTACGCATGGCATAGAGTATGCGGCGGTTAACCGGTTTTAACCCGTCGCGCACATCCGGTAGGGCGCGCGAAACAATAACCGTCATGGCGTAGTCCAAGTATGACTCCTGCATTTCGGTTTCCAGTGAACGCGGACGGATAAGTCCGACATTGTTTGAGTGTGCTACATCTCGTTCGATTTTTGCCATAGGTTCGGTATCGGCTACTTGTTAATGGTGGGGTTATTGGCCCGGGCTTTGTTTACCTCATTTTTCACCACGGTGAAAAAGTTGCCATTCGCTCGGTTGGGTTTGGGTATATAGCTGGTACCTATCCATATAAATAAGAGTAGTACCAGAGTAGTCGCGACAACCACCCACATAAGTTGTTCGCGTTTGGCTTCGGGCATTTGTTGGATGCGGTGTATGGTTTTCATATGTTTGTGTTTATGCGGTTAACACTACCAGCCGGGTTTCTTCGGCGTTGGTGATGTCTTTCTTTTTGATAATAAGTTTATCTAACTCTTCGTTTTTATTACCCATTTCTTTTATAAAGCGATCAATGGGATCAAGTTCTATTTTTATACCACCGGCAGCGTAGTGAGAGGGGATAATAATTTTAGGCTCGATTTGGTTAACCACCTTGGCCGCGTCGCTCGCGCCGAGGACGCTATGTCCGCCTACGGGCACAATAAGAATGTCGATTTCGCCTAGCTCCTCGAGCTCGTTTTCTTTGATGTTAAAGTCCTTGATGTGCGCGAGGGTGAGAATTTTCAAGTCCTCGCTTTCTAAAAGGAAAATAGTGACGTAGCCTGACTCTTGCTTTAACGGGATGCCGGTAACGGTGACGCTGCTTTTATCATATTCACCGGGGCTATCAATGAGAAATGGCGTGCCCGAAAAGGAACTCGTGCTGCTGTATAGGCTATTTGTGCTTTCGGCCAGCACAATTATATCGGCGTTGCCACGGGGCGGGGTGAGCCCGGACTCTTTTCCGTATGGGTCGGTTACTACGGTGGCGTCTTTGGTAATAAGTTTGAAACTGGAGAGGCCGAGGTATTGAATATGCATAACGCGATGCGAATCTAGCCTACTCCGCCGAAGTATCGTCAATGCAATAGTTGACGTGCAAGGTTGGAGTGGCTGTTATAAAGGTAAAAATTGTTTGAGTTGCGGCTACGAAGGCCGGGCGAATTTACGCGAATCCCGCCTCTTCGGCGGGTCGCCGGAATGGCGACTACAAAAATAACTACGAATTCGTTTTAGTCCAATTAATATGCATAATTTTAACATTTTATGGCCCAGTA
>CAZCKT010000139.1:0-1691 GCA_964499355.1 uncultured Candidatus Saccharibacteria bacterium
TAGAAAGTACTCGGTAATGTAGACCTAGTCCTTGTTGTAATTCCTCAGTATTTCGTAGGATTTCTTGATGCATTGCTTCTGCTTTTTCTTCATCTGGCTCCATCAGAACGACTTGTTCTACTTTTAAGAATTCGTGAACGCGATAAATACCACGAAGATCCTTACTATAGCTACCAACTTCATTTCGGTAACAAGGGGATAATCCAACCATTTTACGTGGTTTGTCATTTGCCAAATCCAATGTTTCATTTGAATACATTGCCATCAAAGGTACTTCTGCTGTTCCAGCTAGATACATTTTATCTTCTATTTCTTTTCCAGTTTCATCTACTCCAGGCTTTCCAACTGCATAAATATCAGTTTCTCCCCATGGGAAATGGCCAGTTCCGAATAGTGAAAATTCTTTTACAATAATTGGTGGAGTCACCAACTCATATCCCTTGATTCTCATTTGTTCGATCGCGTACATAATCAATGCCCATTCTAGCATTGCGGCATCGCCTTTCAAGAAATAGCCGCGAAATCCTGAAACTTTAACCCCACGTTCTAAATCTAGAAGTCCAAGATTGGTTAACAAATCGACATGATTTTTTGGTTCAAAATCAAATTTAGGCTTATTGCCCCATTTATGGTGTTCGATGTTACCTGTAGAATCAGGTCCAATCGGTGTGTCCGCTGAAGGAATACCGGGAAGATACGACATTAGTTTGAAGAGTTTCGCTTCTTGTTCTCCAAGACCTTTTTCAAGCTCGGTAACTTGTTCTTTAATTTTTTTTCCTTCTTCGATTATTATTGCTCTTTGCTCTTGTGATGCTTTTTGGATTTTTTCTGCATTTTCATTTCGCTTTGCCCGTAGATTCTGAACTTCGGTTGATGCTGACTTTACGGAAGAAGCTAAAGAAACGATAGTATCAACATCTTGGGGAGTAATGCCTCGAACCCCTTTGTTCGTAATGGCTGCCTTAACAACCTCGGGGTTGGCTAAAACAAATTGTAAGTCCAACATACGGTATGATACCGCATTTATAGGTAATTGAAAATAAATTTGATAAACTTTTCTCATTTCAAAGAATTAAATTTACCAATGTGCTACTATTGTTTACATAAGTTCAATTCATTGAACATGGCAGGCGGATATGGTGAAAAAGAAGGTTGGGAAAGGATTAAACGTCCACTAGAAGAGAGGATTAAGGGAATGAGTACACCTCGAGCGTTTCTAGAGATAGGTTTAGATGGTATAGAGGGGCTGAAAAAGCTTATCTTCAGAGGTCGAGGTCGAATTAAAGAAGCAACAAAACCTCAAGGATTTAACAAAAAAGCAGGACCAGTCACCAGAGCTTGACTTTTACTATAGGATTTTATACAATTCTATATTGCTCTTGAATAATTAGTAATGTTTCCCAATTTTTCATAAGAAAACGCCTGGAGTGCTTGCGAATAGCCCAAGGATCTTCAAGCTGTCTTGCGTTCTCCTATAAAAAGTTGGAGGGCAATTAAAATAGAAAATAAAAAAATGTTTTTTAGCGATGCAAACGAATTTAGTGGGTTGAAGCCAGGTGCTTTTGCAAAAACTGGTTCTGAACGTGAACTAGTTAAAGCAAGAAATAAAGCTCGAGTAGATCAGATAATGGCTGGACCAGAAAAAACTGCTATTGGTGAGGCATACTTAGCAGTAACTGAATGGCTTAAAA
>CAZCKT010000140.1:0-1687 GCA_964499355.1 uncultured Candidatus Saccharibacteria bacterium
TTCGCTTGTGAACTCAAAAATAACATTTTCAATGAGATCGGTAATTTGGAGAGGGGAAAATGTATAGCCGTGTAATATATCTTCTGCATGATTAAATTGAAGCAAATCGCTTACAAGTCCGATCATTCGTTCGTTTGATGCCATTGCTTTTTTAAGCAATTCGGCTTGTTCAGCATTTAGTGGGCCAGCATCGTTATCAAGTATCATTGCAAGAACCCATTTGATTGCTGAAAGCGAAGTGCGTAATTGATGTGCTGTCACTGAAATCAGGTCTTGCTTAAGCGCATTTGATTCTTTGAGGCGAATAATTTCTTGTTCGTGTTGGTCATTTGTATTCATGGGAAAAGTATACCACGACTATACAATTGACGGCATTTGTGGTATTTTGAAGTCGAACAAGAACATTCAAACACAAAACAAAAACATTCTATTCATGGCAGATTTCGTAGCATTCAGTACACCTGTACCTGAGAAATATAACCCGTATAAGGTACTACTTCGGGGTATTCAACGTCCATTTGATCACATTGCCAACTGTTCGCTTGTGTCGTATGTTGCGCCCGCATCACAAAAAATCATTTCACTGGTTGAGCAAATGAAACCAGTAAATTTTGAACATCACTTCTGCAAGACTGTTGCGGGGAGCAAAGAACAATTACACAGCGCAACAGCAGGCATTGCAGCACGAATGATTCTTGCGGGAGATTCTGTTGAGTACTTAAAAAGAAAAATTCCACTTGGATGGTCAAGTGACCGCTTTATTAATGTCTATCTTGAAGGATTTTGCGATATGAACGGACTTAGTCTTATTACAAGACAAGATACCGCAATCGAGAATGACGCAGATCTTATCGCGCTTACAGTTATGAAGTTTATGGAAACGTTTAACTGTACGTTTCAGGAAGCATTTCGCAAAACACTTGCGGTTGTCAACGGAGAGTATGTGGCGGTAGCACTGTATGCCTATGAGCCCGAAATGCTTTTAGTTGGTAATCGTAACAGGGAATTTTATTTTGGTGTAAGTGATAAGCGAGATTATCTTGTCGCGAGTAATACTCCAATCTTGCTTGAACACGCAAATAGGCCGCGCAAGATTTATCGAGATAAAATTCTTCACTGTTCAAACTCACGTGCAGGGTATGAAATAATTTCTGTTCTAAAATAATATAAAGGACGCGTAAGCGTCCTTTTTTTAATGAAAAAAATGTGGTAGTGTAAGCTCACTTGGAGATGTGGCTGAGTGGTCGAAAGCGCCTCACTGCTAACGAGGTAGGGTCTAAAAGCCCTCGAGGGTTCGAATCCCTCCATCTCCGCAATAATAGTTCAAACCGAGCATGTCTCGGTGAGAATTGGTATCGAGAGCAAGGGGAGATGAGAAAGACGGAGGCGGTATACAAGACGAGCGAAGCGAGTGCTTGTCGCCGAGTTGGGGTCGCGAAAATTTCTGCAAGAAATTATTTGTGACCGAACCTCACCGTCTCCGCAAATAAACAATTCTGTTTTACGTTATTTCTAATACTTCAAAATAGTTTTATACTAAAGGTGTCGGCATGTTACAAACTAGTACACTCGCAATTTATGAACGAAGACGAATTAAAAATACTTGCTGAGAAGGTCGCTCAAGGAGAGGCTTCCCAGGAAGAGAAGCTTGTTTTTATGAAAGAATTTAATGCTCTCTTGCAACAAT
>CAZCKT010000141.1:0-1676 GCA_964499355.1 uncultured Candidatus Saccharibacteria bacterium
CAGAATGTATCTCTTTTTTTTCAAATATATCCAATCCAACGACATGCTTGATACATTGCACGTAAAATTGAATGAGTTCGATATGGTTCTTCGGTGTACTGTCTTCCTTTTCTCGTATCCTGAACAATTTTTTACCTGTTTCATAAAGATCCTTGTCGAATTTTACTTCCCGATCCTCATACGACAAGTCCATTACGGAAAGATTATATTTCAATTCGAGGCGCTTGATGAATGCGATCTTATGTGCGTTCGAGTCAGCAACCTCAATCTTATACTCATGTTTCACCCTTTCACGCAGCTTTTCAGTCGCCTCTTCCTCTTTGCTTAGGATCTTCATAAAATTATAATGGTCCTCGATGGCAAATTTATTTACGATTTCCTGTTTATATTTTTTTAATTCGGCATCCGTCCTCAGATTTAAGAGTTGCATTTTCTCGTAATATTCAGCAAACTCCAATGTGTTTTTGTCAACTGCTTCGACGAATCGCTCGAATTTATCTTCCTTCTGCTCTTTGATGATGGCTGTCGTTTTTATTTTCAACTCCTTGTCAATAGTTTTCTTTTCACCAGTCTGTGAGAGTTTAAATCCGCTATTCTTTAGGCGTGCTTCGTAGTGCTCAAGGGGGTTCGAAAAGCATCTGTCTTTATTAAACATCACATTTATGAACAACTTGTAGTACGACGATTGATTGTTTATTTCAACTTCATCATGTTCATTCAAATACGAACATTCAGCCATAACGTCAGTATGTTGCAGTTCGCGATAAAATCCATCGACCTCGTTGATTGTTGTATACTTTCTTGACTTGGGGTGCGCATTGCAATAGTAATACAACTTACTCAGGTTTCGAATTCGCATTGACTGTTGGAAAATTAAGCTGTCGTCGATCGAGTTTCCACCGATATACTGGTACATGTTTTGCTTCTCGTCAAGTGTTATATCGACTCCATAGCAAACACTCGGTGAATATATAATGAACTTGTTCTTAAACATTCCTTGATCGATTTTAACTTTGGTTTCGGACGTCAACAACAAAAAATCGTCGTCGTTCTCACCCTCGTTTTTTAAGATATTATAATACATGTTTGCTTTCGTGAGGCTGTCCAATGCAAGGCAAAAGTATTTATTTTTCTTTACATCTTTTTTCATCAGTCCAATAAAATCATTCTCGTCATTACATTGCGTTGCGACCAACCCTTCGTATTTCTTATACTCGTTCTTAATAAATATAGATGTCCCTTTTCGCGATTGCAAGAGAATCATAGCATTTTCATCGATTTCTGACTGGCAAACGATGACCTGCTTGCAATAGTTAATAAGAACCTTCAGTGCACTGTAAGTAAATTTTAAATCTTTCTTAAGCGTCGAATTTCCAATAATACCGTACGCAAAAAGAGAAACCTCATCAATAAACAGAATCTTGTCCTTTACAATGCTTCTGATGTCTTCTGTGCTGGTGTTCATGATAATTTTATTCAACGAGTGCAGAGTTGTGATAATATTCCCACTAAGATCCTTATTTTCATCCTTGTAATAACTGGCATTTAATCCGTTATCTTTGAAGGTGACAAGTTGTTGTTCTCCAAGCGTTTGCAACAATACGAGCGATATGAAACTCTTGTCCTTTAAGTATTCACACACTGTGGTCGTCTTACCTGTTCCAGTCCCTGATTCT
>CAZCKT010000142.1:0-1664 GCA_964499355.1 uncultured Candidatus Saccharibacteria bacterium
AAGCAAAATTGCTAGAAAAAGGTAAAGCAAATCTTGCTATGTATTACGATAAATATGGGAGCAACTTAGTGGTCCCAGTAAAAACGGAACACAAATTAACAGGGGTTGTTTCGGGAGCAAGAATTAAAGGACGAGTTGACCGAATTGATTATGTGAATTCAGGAAAAAAGTTTCTTAAAGTAATTGATTACAAAACGGGTAAATCTATTGGAGCTTCAGCGTTTGACGGGTTACACCCAGCAGATCATTTTGACAAATTCAATTATGAAAAGGCAAAGGCACAACGATATTACAATCAATTACTTTTCTATAAAGTTGTCGCTGATACTGATTGGTGGATTTCAAGTAACACTGCCGAAGTTGTCGAAGGTTCGCTTTTCTTTGTTGATCCTGAACGCGAGCAGTTTGTTGAACGAGCTGTTGAATATGCGCCAAGTGATGTTTCTGAGATGCGAGAATTGATAATCACGGTGTGGAATAAAATTCAGAATATGGAATTCCCACGCGTTCATGGTCCTGAAGATGATTGTGAGTATTGCAAGGTTGGCCGCGAGTCGTAAATGTGTGATACCATTTCCCTATGAATGAAGAAAAAATACAAGTAGTTAGGCAGAGCTCTCCTTGGAGTTCGTTTTGGAAATTTCTTGCGGTATTCCTTTTTGTTTGTGGACTTTGCAGTATTGTTCCATTCGCATTTTTAATGCTGGCAAGTTCTGGTCAGAATGGCACAAAAACTGAAAAAGGTGTCGATAATCTTACCTATACTTACGTTCGAGGCAAAGAAACAAGCGATAATAAAATTCTTGCAGTGTATATTGATCAACCAATACTAACGTCTTCGCAAGATTACAATGATGATATTGTTTCAGCGTTACTGACTGGTCAATATGTGTACGGATACAAAATTAAAGACCAATTAATGCAAGCGGTAGACGATAAATCAATAAAAGGTGTTGTTTTAATGATTAATTCGCCTGGAGGTACCGTTGTCGGTGCTCGTGCAATCTCAGAGGGTATTTCGTATTACACAGCAAAAACTGGCAATCCAATTTATGCATATGTCGAGGATATGGCAGCATCAGGTGCCTATTGGGCAGCTGCTTCAGCCGATAAAATTTATGCAGAACAAGGAAGCTTAGTCGGTAGTATTGGCGTTATCATGGGACCATTTGAATATTACGATAAGCTGGTAACACTAGGTGGTGTAGGCACACAAAATGGAATTTCCATAAACTATATTACTGGTGGAAAGTACAAAGATTTAGGTAATCCAACAAAGAAAATCTCAGAAGATGAAATGAAAGTATTGCAAACTGGAATTGATTCAGAATACGATGTCTTCGTTAATCATGTGAGTTCGAAACGACGAATTCCAACAGTAACAATCAAAGAAGATATAAAAGCATTGATATACGGTGCCCAAAAAGCTAAAGAGTTTGGACTTATTGATGAAGTTGCTAATAGAGAGGATGTTTTAATGGCAATTACAACTAAAGCTGGAATTAGTGACGATTATAAAGTTGTAAAGATTGGTACGCATACCTCTCTCTTTGATAGTTTCTTTAGTGCAGCGACCAAGGATTTGAGGCAGGAAGTAACAGCACCTGCTCGAGTTTGTGTCCTTTGTGGTAAACCGTTGTACTTTTACGGAAACCCACTGGATT
>CAZCKT010000143.1:0-1649 GCA_964499355.1 uncultured Candidatus Saccharibacteria bacterium
AAGCATATACAAGAGCTTATCCGTCTAGCTCTTCCTCGAACTGGGGTGAACATACTTTCCCAGTTACGGGTTATTTTTTTTACCGCATTTGCAACAACACTTGGCCCAGGGGTGCTTTCAAGCTATCTCTTTGCTCAGCGAGTAACAGATGCTGCTCAACAAATTATTCAACAGAGTATCACAACTGCAAGTTTACCCGTTCTTTCCAAAGAGTTTATTGAAAAACGTATAGATGAATACAAGAAAGTGGTAAAACGTTATGTTCTTCTTCTCGGCATCGCTGGTGTTTTTATTTCATGGATTATTTTCTTACTTCAAGACCTAGTCATCACAGTCCTTTATGGAGATACACAAGCAAATGGAATGATTGCTTTTTTCTTGATGGGATTTTTGATCATTCTTCCGCTACAGATGATGGTCGGATACTTTTCGATTAGTCTTTATTCAGCTAAAGACACTAAGAGTGTTTTTTATTCAAATATAGTTGCTACACTCTCGGCAATTATGGCGTGTTACGCTACTCAATCTTATGGAAATATAAGTCTGGTGTATGGAATTATCGTGATGGCAATTTCAAACTTCGTTACCATTTTTTTCCTGTATGCGAGAAAGAGAGTAGGGTAACTTTTCCTTTTCAAAGAAAATAGGAGAACTCCGCTTATAAAGTATGGAATCGTCCTTTATCGTTTAGTTATTTTCGTGTAGTATGGAGAGATAGTATGGAAATTCGTAATTTTTCAATAATCGCTCATATTGATCATGGGAAGTCGACACTCGCAGATCGACTTTTGGAAGTGACTTCAACCGTAGATAAGCGACTTATGAAAGAGCAGGTTTTAGATTCAATGGAGCTCGAACGAGAGCGTGGTATTACGATTAAAATGACGCCAGTTCGAATGAATTGGAAGAGTAAGGAAGGGAAGGAATATATTCTTAATTTGATTGACACACCAGGACATATCGACTTCTCCTACGAAGTATCTCGTGCACTTCAAGCTGTTGAAGGGACGTTGCTTCTTGTTGACTCTACTCAAGGTATTCAGGCGCAAACACTTACTACACTTGAAATGGCAAAAAATTCTGGCCTTACCATTATTCCTGTTATCACTAAGATTGATAGCCCTCTTGCTCGAGTAGATGAAGTCAAGATAGAAATTATAGAGCTCCTTGGTTGTAACGAAAAAGATATCTTGGCAGTTTCAGGAAAGACAGGTGAGGGGGTTAAAGAGTTGATTGAAGAAATTACTGTAAGAATCCCTGCTCCAAAGAGTGAATTTGTTAACGGTGATGGTAATCAGACGCGTTCACTTATTTTTGATTTTGAATATAGTAACCACATGGGGGTTATTCTCTATGTGCGTGTACTTGATGGAAACATAAAGGCAGGTGACACTCTTTTATTTAAACAATCAGGGCATACATTTATTATTCGTGAAGTTGGTACATTTTCTCCAGAAAAGAAAGAAGTAAAAGTGGTAAAAGCAGGAGAGATCGGTTACGTTGTTACTGGAATTAAGGAGCCAGGTATTGCACGTGTTGGAGATACGGTTACTACTGCTAATCGTCCGCTTGAGGCCTTTCCTGGATATGCAGAGCCTGTTCCAATTGTATTTGCTTCTATGTATCCAGAATCACAAGATGAATTTGAT
>CAZCKT010000144.1:0-1641 GCA_964499355.1 uncultured Candidatus Saccharibacteria bacterium
GGAGATACGTGAGCCCCGCCCTGCCCAATTTGTTCCAGGTTGAAGAAGTAGGTGCAATAAGGCACTTCCAACCATTCAGGATTGAAACCCAAATGCGCACCAAAGACCAAGTTGACTGCATCATGACGCAGTCGATTTTTGGCCACTGTGACCTGAACTCCTTGGTTTTGTAGCCAGTACTGCAGGTAATCAGCCGTGTCCAAGAAGCCCAATGAATGTACGTAATGGTCGGGCTGAACGATAACCAGATGGATGTGCATACGTTAAGTGAAGTGTTTTTGACACGTAAGCAATAAGCAAGCCAAGAAAACTCGACACCTAAATGAATGCTTTGATATTAATTTATTGAGTCAAGAAGAGAATTGCTACTTGGTTTGAATCTTGCTTAAAAAGGCTAATTGATCTCTACAGAGTTGACCCCCATGCTGCTTTCCATCTGCATCCCCACCAAAAACCGCGCAGCGGTATTGCAAAAGTCATTGCAAAGCATTGTCTCGCAAGACATCTTTTCAACGCGCAATGACATAGAAATTGTGGTTTACGACAGCGTCTCAAGCGACAACACCAGCGAAGTGGTACAAGAATTTGTAGATCACTTTCAAGGAAAAGTCAGATATGTTCTTAATGAGAATGATCTTGTTGACGGCAACTTCGAGCAGGCCCTGAGACAGGGGCATGGTGCGTTTCTGAAATTAGCAAACGACAGTCTAAATTGGATACCTGGCAGTTTAGAAAAGATGGTTCGCTTGGTAGAAATGACATTGCCTATCAAGCCAGTTTTATTCTTTTTGAATCAATCACGGCCGACTGAAGAGCCCATTACTCCAGTCAAGGATTTGGATTCATTCTTACAAACGGTCTCATTTCATATCACCTGGATTGGCGGATTCGGTATCTGGAGAGATCAGCTCAGAGAGATGGATGACTTCAGCAGACATTCAATTTTGAAATTGACTCAAGCAGATGCAGTACTTAGGTTGATGAACAACAGCGACGCGGCTTATGTGTGTAATTTGCCAATGTTTCAGGTCCTCAAGACTACTCCTAAAGGCGGCTACGATATAGCCGAAGTATTTGGAAAAAACTACTTAACTATCTTGCTTCAATTCAAAGCCAAGATTTCCGACTCCACTCTAAGTATGTTAAAAAAAGATGTTTTGGAAAAACACATCTTTCCTTTTTTTTGCAGTGACGCTCATGATTTCGGAGAATCCGAAATTGAAAAGTATCTCGTTGATTTTTCTAACGAACCTTATTTTGCGAGCATGCTAGCCAATGCTAAAGCGCAAAGACTTAGAGAAGATCAAAAAAGGTTGCAGCAAAATGCTCAACAAGTTTGGCGCCAACGCAATTCTCACAATCAGACTGTTATCCGAAATTTTTTTGATTTTGAGAAAGTTCGAGTTGGGCAAGCAACCTATGGCCCTCTGAATATTCAAGAATGGGGACATCCAGACGAGCAGTTGAATATTGGTCATTACGTATCAATTTCCGAAGGTGTGACGTTTTTACTTGGTGGTAATCACCCCTATCAAGGGATCACCACCTTTCCAGTCAAAGTAAAGTACTTAGGGCATGACAAAGAAGCACAGACTAAAGGTGCTATTACGGTAGGTGATGACGTTTGGCTTGGGCATAACG
>CAZCKT010000145.1:0-1621 GCA_964499355.1 uncultured Candidatus Saccharibacteria bacterium
ATGCAACACCAGTTGCCACACAAACCAAACGGTCAAATTACGGTGGAAGTTATAAAAGTCAGAACCCCGCTATTGTCAGTGATATATATTTTAGTGCTGAATCATTCGGAGAAAAAACAACTGATGTCTACTGGAAAGTACGAAATACCGGAGAGGATGCATTAAGTAATGACGGTTATCGTGGGGAAATCACCCCACAAGCGACTCGCCAAAATCCCGAATCTACAGCCTATTTGGGCACACACTATGTGGAATGTTACCTAATAGACAAAAGCAAAAAAGAAGTTCTTGCAACCGCCACGAAAATAGTGCAAATTTCAATGGATAACACTGGGAGCTTCCCAAAATACAATGTCCGGTTTGACTAGTTCTCACGCGAGAACATTTGACATTTTGGGACTTTAGTAATAATATCTAAGTAACCAAGACGAGTTGGTTAATAACTAAAATATTAATCTTTCGTCTAATGGTAAACACAAACTCCATTCATGACAAACTCGAAACGGTCTACGTTTCAATCGATCAGCTGAATCCAGCTGACTACAATCCACGGAAGTGGGACAAGAAGGCTCTTGATGATCTCAAAAAGAGCATCAAGAAGTTTGGCCTAGTCGACCCTGCCATCGTAAATGGAGCCAATAACAGAAAGAATGTTGTTATTGGTGGACATATGCGTATTGCAGCATCCAAAGAGCTCGGTATTACTGAAATGCCAGTGATTTACCTCAACATTCCCGATATTGAAAAAGAAAAGGAGCTCAATATTCGCCTGAATAAAAATCATGGTGAATTCGATTTTAAGCTACTTGCAAATTTTGCTGAGGAATTTCTCACCGACATCGGATTCAACTCTGAAGAATTGGACTCGATTTTCGATTGGGATGACGACACGCCAGAGGAATTTGATCTCAAGAAAGAATTAGAGAAACTTGATATTCAAAACATCGAGATCAAGAAGGGAGACGTTTGGCAGTTAGGCGACAATCGCTTAATGTGTGGGGACTCTACCATACAAGCTAACATGCTTGAGCTCCTCTCTGGAGAAAAGGCTGATATGGTACTGACTGACCCGCCTTACCGCCTAGACTATCTTCATGGCAAAAAGAAGAACGGTAAGCCGACTGAAGGTTTCGGATACAAGAGGGATAGAAAGTATCTTGAGACCGATACTCTACCCGATGACTTTACCGAACTCTGGATGAAGAATATCAAAGAGATTGCCAAACCCGACTTTCACATCATTGTCTATGAAGCGTGGAAAAATTTGCGCGAAATTTGGGGCGAGCTCGAGAAGTACTGGAAGGTAAAGAATATGATTGTATGGCATCTTCCCAATCGTAATCAAAGCTTTGCGGCGAGCTATAAGTTCTTTTCAAAATACGATATTGCCATGGTGGGTTCTACTCATAGCGAAGAAAATCTAAACACTCAACCTGAAGAGCAACTCCTTCAAGAAGAATACGAAACAGCTCTATATGCGATATCAGGAAAACCTCATTGGGAGGGCTATCAAAAAGGCAAAAAGATTCAACCGACAGACTTCATTGAATTTAATGCCTCAGATGAGAAACATTCAGGTCAAGGAATTATCTTTGGTACAAAACCAATTGAGATTCTTATA
>CAZCKT010000146.1:0-1610 GCA_964499355.1 uncultured Candidatus Saccharibacteria bacterium
CCAAAACTTGTATAAAAGCTAAAAAGACGGCAATTTCAATCGAATTACATTATGATTGTCAGCGCGAGAATTCAGGGTTTACCGCAACAATTGGGACCACCAGATATATTCAAGGAAAGGATGTCAGAGATGTTTCTTTACCATTGTCTAGTTTGCCATTAGAAGATGCCAAAGTCATTTTGACTTTAAAGTTTACAGACGGCACATCAACTGCTTTCATGAGTTCTCTTTCGGAATTGGGTAGAAATCAGCCAACTACGACAGTTGCGGGAACGACTAAGTCAGTTTTCACGTTCTCGAGTTGGAGTATTAAAGAGTGGGTATTTGGATTATTCACTGTTTCGTTCGTGCTTTTATTGCTTTATGCTGCCGAGCTTGCGTATAAAAAACAGTTACTCTTACATAGGTATGAGTTGCTTTCGTTCCTATTGTTCATTGGAATCTTATTGATAGCGTTTAATTTTGGATTTGTTCGAGTATGAGCACCGGATTTATACTATTAGTACTTGGAACTATAATTTGGATCGTACTTTCATGGACTACAATTTTGCCCATACTTTCGTTGCCAATAGCAAGAATTAAACGAGAATACGCCATAATGCTTTTAGTTTTCGGGAGCGTTGCCTTTATTACTGAGTGGGTAACAAGGCAAAGTATTCACCCTGTCTCTGCTATTGCACTTGCAGCTTTTCTTGGAATTTCTGTCGGAATGGCGCATTTACTCAAGCGGCTTGATTATTATGTGGAGGAGTTGTTGCAAGAGCTCTTTATTTTATCAGTTACGAGTGCGGGGATTAGTGTTGTTACCTCGTTATGGTATTGGGGAATTGCCGGTTTTCAGAATCTTTTGGGGCTCAGAATCGTAGTAGCAGCAATTCCAGTCGTAGTATTTATGATATCTTGGTTTATTGCAAAGCAAAAATATAGTGTTTGGGCAATTGCGCTGTATATCGCGATGTTTGCTTTAAAATGGGTGACTTTCCCATTGTGGGGGATTTGGACTGTCGTTCTTATCCTTTTATATGCGACGCTTACAGGATATGTCGCACAATGGATGGTTTCTACAACGTATGCTGAAAAAGTGTTTGCGTGGAATATAGCACCATCAAAAGTATGGGGCGTATTGGTAATAACCGCTGGGGTATTAGTAGTATTCTTTTAGAAAACTCTGTTAAGATTTTTTTACAATTTCTGCTGTTTGCGTTCCGGATGGTGTTTCAACAGTGACAATCTCACCAACTTTCTTACCAAGAACTGCTTTCCCGATTGGTGATTCACCAGAGAGTTTTGATGCTGTTGGGTCTGCTTCCATTGTTGGAACAATCTTCACTTTGACAGTATTACCGTTGATTTTTAGGGTAACTTCATCGCCAAGTCGTACTGTATCGCTTTTCTTTTCTGGTTCTGCTACAAGTTGTGCAGTTTTAAGCATATCCTTGATTTCAGATACTCGCATACGTGCAATTTCCATCTCTTCTTTTGATGAGATCCATGCATTGTTTTCGCTTAAATCTCCATCTTCTCGTGCATTGGTCATTCGGACCTTGATTGCTGGGATAGATACTTTTTGTAATTCTTTTAATTCTTGTTCAAGTGCTTTGAATCCGTCT
>CAZCKT010000147.1:0-1605 GCA_964499355.1 uncultured Candidatus Saccharibacteria bacterium
ATCTTCCAGATTCGCAAGTTCCAACTGAGCCAGTTACAGGAATTCTAGATATTGCAAATGAAGGATCTGGATTATTACGTCCAAAATACGCACCAAGCGATAAAGATGTTTATATATCTTCATCTCAAATTATGCGATTCAATTTAAGAAACGGTGATTTGATAGGGGGGCAAGCCCGCCGTCCTAAAGAAAACGAAAGATATTGGGGGTTACTAAAAGTAGAAACAGTCAATGGTGATCCTGCAGTAGAACTTCAAAAAAGATCTGATTTTGATGACCTAACTGCAATTTATCCGGATGCTCAAATAAAACTTTCAACTGACAAAGCTACAATGACTACAAGAATCGTAGACTTGATTGCACCAATTGGATTTGGTCAACGTGGATTGATAGTTTCTCCGCCAAAAGCAGGAAAAACATGGTTATTAAAGGATATAATTTCAGGTGTTGGTAAAAATTACCCAGATGTTCATTTAATGGCCGTATTAATAGGTGAACGTCCAGAAGAAGTAACTGACATAATGCGCCATGTAAAGATTGCAACAGATGGTCGCGGTGAAGTTGCAGCATCAAACTTTGACGAACCAGCAGATTCACAAACTAGAATTGCAGAGTTAGCTCTCGATCGTGCAAAAAGACTTGTCGAAAAAGGAGTAAATGTGGTCATAGTTCTTGATTCAATAACTCGCTTGGCAAGATCATACAATATGGCATTGCCTTCTTCAGGTAGAACGCTAACTGGTGGTTTTGATCCACAGGCATTGTTCCCAGCCAAGAAATTCTTCGGAGCCGCAAGAAAGATAGAAGATGCAGGATCTCTCACCATTATCGGAACCACATTAATTGATACAGGTAGCAGAATGGATGATTTAATCTACGAAGAGTTCAAAGGAACAGGAAATATGGAGCTTCATTTAAATAGAAAATTAGCAGAAAGAAGAATTTTTCCAGCAATTGATATTACCCGCTCAGGAACAAGACAGGAAGAACTTTTGTACGGACGTGACCTTCTTCCAAAGATTCACACATTGCGAAGAATGTTAGATACACTATCAGAAGATGAACGTACAGAAACTTTACTCGAACGTCTATCAAAAACCGAAAATAACGACGAATTTATCACCTCATTAAAAGCTGTTTAATTAGCCCTCATTCTAAAAATTTGTCAATTTAATCTACACATGATATGTTAATTTGGCAGTGGAACCATACGATCCAATACTCAATTTAATAAAGGACCTGAAAGTCTTTTTTAGAGAATTCTATACTTTTGCTATCAAACACTTAAGGTTACAGTTTTTGCGTTTTGAAGACAGCAAGGGTATTTTAACCTGGGTTTTGTATAGACAGCGAGGTAAATGGGCAAGAAGATTAACTCACTCTGGTATGGCATCTCTTGCAGCATTTGGAGTAATGATAGCGCCAGTTGTGGCACAGGAGTTTCCAGGACGCACTATTGATCCATGGCAACAAGATACCCTGGGTGGTCAAGTCCTTTCTGCTTTCAGTGAAGACACAGACACAGAATTTTCGAATCAACGTGATTCAATTATAGTTTACGTTGTTCAAGAAGGAGATACGATTTCTTCTATCGCACAAAAGTTT
>CAZCKT010000148.1:0-1547 GCA_964499355.1 uncultured Candidatus Saccharibacteria bacterium
CCGTTGTTGAACAGCAATGGAGAAGAATAATCTCAATGAGGGCATTTTGCATACTGGTGCATATGTCTCACTAAAATCTTCACCTTTAATAGCCATATTTCCAAGAATTACTAAACGAGCTTTGTACTTGATAATCGAGCCTTTATGATTTCTTTTATACTTAAGAATCCATTTTGTTCGTAAAATGTGTTTTCCGGGTGGTTTGTCCACTAATGTCCAAACATCATTCGCTTGAATCGATTCCAATTCTGATTTAATTGCTTCTTTCCATTTTAACGAATCTTCCGAAGATAAAGCTTCCGATACAGTAATAGTGTCATCATCTTTGACAGAATTTGACTTTCTTCTACGTGCTAAATGAGCAAATTGACGAATTATTTTTCGCTTTAGTTCTCTGCTGCGGAGTCGCTCCGATATTCTTCGTTTTGGTTGCAAAATTCTTTTGGATGAATGTTGCGTTGAATTTTCGGTTCGATTTGGTAACTGATCAGATTCTTCAGGTAGGTTGTCTTCTGAGGATGGTTCTTGATCAATTTCCTGATTATCACTATTGATGCTCTGACTTACTGTTGGTTGAACTGAAATATTATTTTGATTCATGTTCAATACATCCAGTGTAGAATTGATTGATTCGCCAGTGTTAATATTGAAGACTGGTTCTATAACTTCATTATAGATAACATTATCTTGTTCAGCTATCATGATTTCCACATTCTTCACATCAGTAGCTAGGATATACACTGCGTGTTGAATTTTGTCATCAGAATAACCAATGAATTTCCCAATTCTTGCTCTGCTTCCTAAACTGTTGTTTGATCTTAACTGTTTGGGGATATGAGCAAATACTTGACTTCCAAATGTGCGCAATTTAGATAAATCTGGGACTTGTCCATATAACCATTCATACGGAGTTTTGAGAATTCCTTCACTGTTTGGTACGATTAAGAGTCGATTTAATAGATAATTCGCATGTTTCACAGCGTAAGGCCATAAATTAAGAGGAATTTGACTTTGCTGGATAATAGTACGCGTTAAGCCGAATAATGTTCTCCAGTAATTTTCAGTGATACCATTGAGTTCAGGAGTATATGCTGGTGTGGTTTCATGAATAAAACCATACTGAGCACACAATTTCTCGAATTCAGCGTTAAATTCACTGCCGCCATCAGAAAATAGAACTTTAAAATATATGCGAGGTGCATATTCTGTTTCTTTACCATTCTTTTTCTTCTTCATGACTGTGTTGGACTTCACAACTGTGTTTAAGACCTTGTCGTGGAATAATTTAAATGCTGATGCGCCTTCGTCTTTGGACTTAAGGAAATAAACCCATTTGAATTTCGTAATTCTGCAAATAAAGGAAATAACATATTTTTCACCATGAAAGCCCATCGGTTGAATAGGACCTTTGAGATCGGTGGTAATATAGGTTAGTTTTTCTTCATTGTTGATCTTGATACTTGACTTTTTATATGATCTACGTTTGATCTTCCCAAGAATGCAATGAGGACAAACTGTTGAATCTTGTGAATCTTCGTCGACAGTAG
>CAZCKT010000149.1:0-1543 GCA_964499355.1 uncultured Candidatus Saccharibacteria bacterium
TGAGGAAATATTAAGGCGCGAGAAATTTCAAGAAAAAAATTGGCGGTTATAGACGCGGCTAAATAATAAAACCTCGCTCACTACTTGTCCTAAGACTCTAAGCGAGGCAGACACGCCACATCTACAAAATACTCTGTTTCTGCTGCGACTCAACGGTGACCATTCGTAGCATGAAACTGGGCTCGTTATTTACCTTAAGCGCATCGACGTAAACAAGCCACTCAGCGGTACCACTCGATAGCCGGAACTTTACCGCTGGAATTCGAATGCGGTAACCATCCGCTTCGTCCTTTGTCAATTCGCGGATGCTTGCACAGACAGCGCGATCGAGCGGAGAGGAAACAACTCCGCTTGGGTGAAACCTCCTTATACTTTTTTTCGCCCACATCACCGTGAGGTCTTCTTCTGTAAACCCATGCTTTTTTACGAAGTTCAACAGAAGAGGCTTGAGCGGAATTCCCTTATTCGCGTCAGACATGTGAAATCCTCCTGTCGTTCACTGATTCGATCAATGAACAACTTGTCTTTGGTATCACAAAATACCCAAACAATCAAGCCCTTTGTATGGCCTCTGCCACACCGGTAACCGCGTGAAGCCTAAAATAAAAACCCCATTCCCTGTTCCGCCCAGAACAGAAACGGGGTCAGTATGTTTACAGGTACGGGTATGGCGATCCGCGATGTTCGAACCGAGGATCATCACGTCTATCTTCTGTCCACATGGGAGATATCACGCCTTGCTCTCTTTGGAACTGCACCGTTGTGAAACGGAGCGCGCGTTGCTTATCGCCATTTATCATCACATGCTCCACCGACACCAGCCATTGAGTGTCACTATTTTGCAACCGGAACTCAACTGCGGGCAGATGGATCCGATAATCATCCGCATCATCTTGCGATAATTCGCGAAACTCTTCGCAGACAGCGCGATCGATCCGTGCAGGCAAAGCCTCTGCCAATAGCAGTGATCTTGTTCCCTTTTTTGCCCACAAACGCACAACGTCCAGCTCGGTAAAGCCTCTGCTCTCAAAATAGCCCGTGAGAATCGGCTTGAGCGGTTGACCCTTAATTACCTCAGACATGCGACGCTCTCCCTCTTGATTGATACAGATAACAGATAGCCGAGCTTTAATATCACAAAACCAAACAAACATCAATCCCCTTTGGCGTTTAGTACGTTACAATCGCAAATCTATCTAAAGAAAAAATCCCCCTCGTGGGGATTTAGTAATACATCGTGCCAATTTCTACTAACACGACTTCTGACAGGTTGTAGTTCCAAAGGCGTTCACCTTCCAATAGCTCTCCCGTCGCGCGATCGTAGACAACATACGTGTCGTGAGACAGTTTTTGCAACGTCTCTTTTACGATTGCGTCGATCCGCGTACGAGACAGATTGTAGCTACCCGCTATCTCTAGCGCCGTAGCCTCTTCTTCACCATTGATTCCAAAATACCTCTCAATAATCTTCATGTGCCAACCCAAGCAGCGACGCTGAATCGCCTGACGCAGCGCTGCCTCCACTTCCTTTTGCCACAAACAT
>CAZCKT010000150.1:0-1540 GCA_964499355.1 uncultured Candidatus Saccharibacteria bacterium
CTCGAACGTGTCTTGAAGGTTGTTGCGTTTCTCCCAAAGTCGAATACTGTTTCATACCTTCCGACAATCACCACTCCTGTTCAACTTGAGGAAAAATGGGTTGCACTTGAATCAGGTGTGTTGAAGCAACGATCAAAAACTATTAGCACTGGAAAAGGACTAGCATAAACATATGAACTATTACCGTGTAAAAACAGGGTTCAACGCAGATGACTTTATAAGCATTAATGAAAGTGAACTTGCAATGGCTCTCCGTGCGCAAATCACAGGAAGAGTTGGAGTATTCGAGCAAGGGACAATCTCAGGAAATCACATCATTTCCATCATCCCAGACTACCAGCGTGCAATGGGGTACCATCGAGATTACCATCTCACTGGCGAGGATTATAATTACATTGGGACGAAAGTTGATGAGCACCGACTGTTTTTTGAAACCACGAAGACAGAAGTGTTTGCACAAATCGAAGGAAGAAAACTTTTGAACTAAAATATGAATCCAGAACTACTAAATAAAATACATTGCGCCGATTCATTTGAATTTATCAAGAAATTACCTGATAAGTGTATTGACCTTATTTTGACTGACCCACCGTACGGGATGGAATTTCAATCTGGGTATAGAAAAGAAAAGCATTTAGTTATTGAAAACGATGATAATTTAGATTGGCTACCTGAATTTATTGCGCAGTGTTATCGAGTTTTGAAAAATGACACTCATGCTTATTTCTTCTGCAGTTTTCATAACGTGGATATTTTTAAGCAAGAAATTTCAAAGCAACTGGAGGTAAAAAATATACTTGTCTGGTACAAAAACAATACTGGTATGGGTGATTTAGAAGGTGATTATGCTCCTCAGTATGAATTTTGCATATACGCAAGAAAAGGGAATAAGAAACTCAACGGGGGACGTGACAGTAATGTGCTTAGATTCGCAAAAACAAACAATGAACTTCATCCAACACAAAAGCCGTTAGATTTAATTTCTTTTCTTTGTAGAAAATCAAGCGAAGAAGGGGGTGTAGTGTTTGATCCGTTTATTGGATCGGGTACAACTGCACTCGCGTCAAAGATCCTCAACAGGAACTTTATTGGAGTAGAAATGGAGCAAAAATATGTAGACATAGCAAATGAGCGCTTGCGCGTATCCGATTTACAGACGTCTATGTTCTAGTTTATCCCCATGTATCTTCAAAAGCATCTATCCCTTCATAGATCCTTCATGGTAAAATAAGACTGTGATATACCTCGTCCACAAGCAATCAAGAGCAACGATGCAATTACCGAAAGGAGCAAAGAAAATTCGCGCGCTTGAAGAATCGTTTTATCACTGCGAAGAAACTGATTACTCGATGTACCTTCACCAAGTCAAACAAAATGAAACACTACAACACCAACGCTTCCTCAGAGAAATCGAGCAAACACCTTCCGGCTACTTCTGGCACGCAAAATATCTTCCTCCCAGGCAAAGCGTTATTGGAGAAGTCGAACATGTCCTATCCAAGCGTGAACGAGAACGGAAGCGGCAAAGAGAAAAGTACCG
>CAZCKT010000151.1:0-1538 GCA_964499355.1 uncultured Candidatus Saccharibacteria bacterium
ACAGGTAATGCTTACGTGTTGGACAATGGTGCAATTAATCCAAGAATTCAGAAGTTCACAAATGCTGGAGTTTTTGTTTCTAACGTGGTTTCTTTTGCATCTACTGCTTTAGCGTTAGATAGTTTTAATTTAAAAATATTTAATGATAAATTGTATGTATCGGATCAAGATAAAGTTACAATCTTTGATCTTTCAGGGAATGTTTTAGACGTAATTGGAAGTGCTGGAACAGGTGATGGTCAATTTGATCATGCACGAGGAATCGGAGTTGATTCAACTGGAAATATATATGTAGCTGATGCATACAATCATCGAGTGCAGAAATTTGATTCTGCAGGTAATTTCTTAACAAAATGGGGAACAAGCGGTACCAATGACAACCAGTTTATGTATCCGACCGCTATTTTCGTTTCTGCTACCGACGAGGTTTTTGTTGGTGAATCTGCTGATGTCGATGGGCATCTAGGGGTTTTCGACACATACGAAGATGTAAATGGAATTGCTCCAACTACTCGAATCAAGGTCTTTAATACATCTGGGGTTTTCGACAGAAAATTTGATGTTGCGGATCTTAATCATACGAATGAAGTTTATGATATGGCTCTGGATTCTGCAGGATATCTTGAAATTACTCTCGCTGAATTCGATGTTAGAATTTTCTCACTTGCAGGTGCATTACAGTCAACTTATGGTAAATATGGAACAGGTATTGAGGAATTTTCTGGGGCAAAAGGTATTGCGCTAAACCCAATTACAAATTTTATGACTGTTACTGACTTCGGAAGCCATCGAATTCAACTTTTACCTTCTGGAACAAGAATTTATAACTTGATCTCAAGTGCAGACGTTTTACAAAATGGTGGAACAACTAGTTTGGTTAAGGAATATTATAATCCTGTCGCACCGGGTGTTAGCAGCATTTCTTCGTCAATGTATTTTGGAAACTATGTGGTTTCCGATTTTACGGTGAACTTGACTCAAAAGCGCGACTGGACCAACGTATCGGTTATTACTATTCCTGAAGAATCAAAAGCGTTTGTAAGTGGGTTAAATCCTTCGGATGCACCAGGAATTTCTGCAACACATTCTTTGTTAATCCCAAAGCAAGTAGGTCAAACGAAAGTTCGAGTTTGTCCTTCAGCAACACAGATCGATCAGATAACAGAAACTTGTGTCGGTGGATATGTTCTACAAGAAGGCGCATCTGCGTTATCTGTTGTTACAGTAGATGGGACAACATATTGGAAAGTGACTGGATTAACGGGAACAGGTGTTATGGCGCTTTCAACTACTCCAACCCCTACAATTACAGTTAGTGCTACAGCGACGCCAACGCCTACTCCAACTGCAACGATAACCACTACACCGACCGTTGCTCCTACGAAAATTCCTCCAGTTACAGTTCCAGTGGTAATTGTTCCTGCATCCGTTGCTGGCGTTACTTCACCTGCGTGTCCTGTTTTTGAATCATTCACGGTTTCATCAACAATTATTCAAAACGGTGAAAAAGTAAAAATATCATGGGTAACAAAGAATAC
>CAZCKT010000152.1:0-1532 GCA_964499355.1 uncultured Candidatus Saccharibacteria bacterium
GGGGAAGCTATGTGCTTTGCACAGAGGCGCTTTAGCGCACGGAGTGTTCCTGTTGCTCGTAAATGATTCGCGCAACTGATATAATTAGTTCACACAATAATTAAACCGCCGTTTCTTCAAACGGCGGTTTGTTTGTTGTGTGACCCTACGGAGAATCGAACTCCGATTTAAGGCTTGAAAAGCCTCCGTCCTAACCGTTAGACGATAGGGCCAAGATGTAAATGAAAATAGAGCATGCCTGCCCTACTTCACCACGACCGATATTATAACACAAAAGTTAGAAATGCAAAATTATGCTTTTGTGCGTTTTCGGGCAATTTTTCGTACCGGTGAGCGTTTTTTAGGCTTTTCATTACCAGCAGGAACAGGGCGCGCTTCCTCACCACGAGTTACAAATAAAATACTTAGCGCACCAAACAATGTTACGTGTGAGTAAACTGATTCTTTAAAAAAGAAAAAAGTAACACATATTACAAGGAAAGCAATAACAGACATAATTCGTGTACGGAATCCAACAAAGAGACACAGACCGATTATAAATTCAATGACTCCTGCGGAAAATACCCACATTGCAGACGAAACAGGGACAATAGAGGTTAAGTTAAATGCTTGCACAACCATTTCAGAAAGATGTGGGTTGAGTAATTTTTCATATAATGCAAGGAACATAAATGCAGTACCGAGTAACATACGGAGTCCAACTATCCCCCACTTTTTCGGCAAGCCGAACCAGTTGAAAAAAGGAACACCGAGCATATCATCAACACCTGGTGCTGATGTTCCAAAAGAAAAGAGTACGAGAATAAGTCCGACAAAATCAAGATTACCAGCAAGGTACGTATTGCTGATAATACCCAGTGCAAATAAACAAAGTGCAATCACGAGCGATGGCACAAGGAGAAATCCTGCGA
Source organism: uncultured Candidatus Saccharibacteria bacterium (assembly GCA_964499355.1). Classification (GTDB taxonomy): domain Bacteria; phylum Patescibacteriota; class Dojkabacteria. The sequence goes on from CAZCKT010000152.1 coordinate 912, forward strand.
GAATAAAAAAGCCAAGATAAATTTCAAGTGTAGCAAGAAACGGTGTAGCATCCGCAATAGGAGAAATAAGTACACCTGCTGTTCCTGAACCAAGCAATGCGATACCAACAGATAAACGAGCAATAAATGGCAAAAAGACACGATAGTTTTGAGTACGATCTAAAATTGCTTTTGCTGTAGCTCGCGCAGTCCGAGAATGCACATAGGCATCAGAAAGGAGTAAAACAATCATGAGTGTTGCAAGTATAATGATGCTATTTTTTGGTTCTGAAAAAACAGAAATAAGAAAAGATGTATCTGAACCACTATGCGAAGGAAATAGTCCACTGTCGACAACATACCCGACATGCGCATAAGCGAATTTCGGAATGATTGCTAGAAAAAAAGAATAAAGAACACCAAGAACATATTTCATATACTTATAGTATAGCGTACTTACAAACCATGCATCATCTTTTTAACTACAATATGTGAATATCTCAAACTATTTTTATAAACAAAAAACATGGTAGTATAATGCATCGCATATTTTTGGAGGAGTGGCTGAGTGGTTGAAGGCACCGCTCTCGAAAAGCGGCATCGGGGAAACTCGATCGGGAGTTCGAATCTCCCCTCCTCCGC
>CAZCKT010000153.1:0-1511 GCA_964499355.1 uncultured Candidatus Saccharibacteria bacterium
TGCGCCATTCTTCGTCAAGTGTATCCGCCATATATTTTGAAAGTTCAACAGATTTTGAAGGGAGGAAAGAAACGCGCTCACCTTGTGCTGAGTAGAGGTTGATTGACGTATTCAATGCTGTTAAAAATTCATATACATAGGGAATTTGGGTGATAAGTTCAGAGTCTGTTACTGGACGATTTGCTTTATACCCAACATAGGAAACATGCCTAAACGTTGGCTTCTTGGTATCGAATGCACAGAATACATATTCCGGTTTGTACTGAAGTAACGCATCAAGAAACATTGAAGCGAAGCCGTATACAGCATTAACTGGTTGCCCATCGGTTGTCGTTAAAGAAAGAGGATACGCATGGTACGCTCTATGAAGTAGTGAGTTTGCGTCAACCGCAAGTAATAATCCTTTTGTTAGCATTACCTAGATTATGCCACAACTGGTTCTGGATGTGATTTTTTGTGTCTCAACTCGGCTCGAACTTCTTTATCGAATTCGTGACCGAAAATGAAATTCTTAATTTTTTCAATAACCTCAGAAGGAAGCAAATGATTAAAAAGATTCTCGCTATACGGGACACGTGGTAATTCCTTTGAAAAAACATCGATTGGACGATATTTCATCAACCCCCCTGCTCTTGCGAGAATTGCCTCGACTCTTTCTAAGGATAATTCTTCTATTGTTTTTCCATCCATCCATTCTCGAACCAAACTTCCGAAGTCAATTCCATACACGGTAGGCACATTGTAATTGATATCACGTGAAAAGATCGAAGCTTCAAAAATACCTGTAAACACTTTTACTACTCGTTCTACTTCTCTATACGAATCTAATTTGAAAGTCATTGGATATATCTCTTCAAGAAATGCTGTTGATTTCTTTGTTACGGCAAGAGAAGATAACTTTTCATAGGAAATTCCTGAAAAATAACCCAAAGTAATAGCGAGACCATCCCATCCATACCCCCCGACGTCACAAGCTTTTTCTGCAAATGCTTGAAGATAAAACATTTGTTCGTCTTCGTTATTGTGCTTTGAAAATTCTTTCCAGTCTCCAATCACTGCATTAATAGCCTTACGATCATAAAGGATATCTAGGTTTACTTCTGGAATAATCGCTCTAAATCTGGATGCAACACGGTGCTTTTTGGGTGTTTTTATTAAATATGGGCAGATAACTACTAACTCCTTACCTTTACATAATAATTCATCAATGAACTTTATTGCGGATTGAATTTGCGTCAACTGATTATCACTATCTTTATTTCTTAATTCTGAAAATACTGATATATCCTCCACAACTTGCTGCGCAACGACGAGGATATTTTCCCATAGTTGACTGCCTCTCTCGATAATATACGCCTCTCTACTGTTTTCTTCTAGTGCACGATCTACATCTGGCGGAATAACGGTTCCTTGCCCGACTACGTTTACTACCTGATTTTCAACCAAATTGAAGTTTGTATTTTCGGTCAAAACACGCGGAGCGATCGGGATTTCTTTAAACAATAGATCTA
>CAZCKT010000154.1:0-1510 GCA_964499355.1 uncultured Candidatus Saccharibacteria bacterium
GAACTTTCCACCTCTTATTAAGTCAGTACCTTGGTAAGAGTATGAATATTCAACATGTTGTTCTTTTTATACGTCTGGAGAGATAAATTTGAATTTCACAGTGGTTATTGTAGTATCAAGTTTTGTTAAAAATAATATCATTGTAATTAGAACTAACAATCCGGCGAAGACTCCTAATACGATAAACAATTGTTTTTTCATATAAATTTTGTGTAAATTAATATTTGATATTATACAGCACGAGGCGTCGTATTCTTCTTTTTTCTAAATTCTAAAATAGCTCCTGATTGGCAATCCAAAGAGTTATCGGTATTGATTTCTATTTTGGAAATAAGAATATAATTATAATGAAGATTCTGTAGCTATAGTCTCATTTAACCATAGTTCTCCTTTCATTCTAGGAACATCAACAGTCATAGTATTCACATCAGCACTTTCAGGTCTTCCAACGATAATATGGTAAAAGCAGACTCAATTCTTAAACGAAAAACTTGAGAATACTTTTTGAGGGAATTTAAGTTGATAACAAAGAAATTGTACGAGTTGAGTACAATCCTGTGATTTCTCAACTTACAAAAAATTCGGGAAGTCCGAATAACAAACAACTGGCGGAGTATGTGGGTCTGGCACCAACGGGGATTCGCTCACCTCACGGCTTCACTCTGCGCTTACGCTTGAGTTCAGCACATTCCTCGAGCCCCGGTTGTTCAACATGAAATCGTTCATGTTTTCATTCAACCGCTTCGAGTCCCAACATTTTCTAATTCTTAATTTCCCTCTTTCTTACCGAATTCTTTAATTTCGGATCTTGAGCGTAACAAAAACAAACGGGTTTGGTTTTGTAGCGAAAGAGAGAAATTAAGAATTCGGAGAGGAAGGGATTCGAACCCTTGATACCCAATAAAGAGTATAACGGTTTAGCAAACCGTCGCCTTCAGCCACTCGGCCACCTCTCCAAACTACCGCACAAAGGCGGTAGGCTAAAAGCGGGAATTATTTGGTACCAGAAACAGTCTTTTCTGCCTGTTGTTCTGCCCATTCACCAATGTATGGAAGAACCCATTTCTCACCTTGGAATGCTTTATATGCACCCAACACCCAAATAACAAGCATTACTGGGGTTGTAATACAAACGCCAAAACCGAGAGTAATAGTATTAATCACCATACTTACAACAAATGATGCAACTGAATATGCAAGTGATTCCCATGCATAAAATTGGATGAACTTGTCCTTTTTATAGGTATCAACCAAAATAAATACGAGGGATGATACTGGTGCAAATAACCAAGCCAATGCTGCCATTAACTTGCTGTTGCTATCGGTATTAACTTCTGCCTTTACTGTTTCCTGTGCTTTAACTACTTCTGCCATATTATCGACAAATAATTTAATTAGTTATTATATCACTTAAACTGGGAAGTTTAAGGTGCTTGTTCCAAATCCAAGTAAGTTGGTTACCAACGAAACTACGAGGTAAGCGACTCCAACTACAATCAACCCAATAATC